>JALZJA010000418.1 GCA_030860005.1 Actinomycetota bacterium | reverse complement strand
TGCTCCTGTCCGACGAGCTCGTCGAGCGTCCGCGGGCGCATCCGGACGGCGAGCGGCGCATCGGCCGGGGGTACCGGCGTGCGCGTCGTCGGCGGCTCGTCCTCGCCAGTGTCGAAGAGCTTGTCGTACACCGGCTCAAGTATCTCCGTCCAGACCGTCGCGAGGAGGACGGCCGCGGCGCTATCTTCGCGTCGTGGCCCGCCACCGACGCGTCCTGCCCACGAGCGCTGCGCTCGTCATCGCCGCGGTCGGGCTGACGTCGTGCTCCGGCGATCAGGGCGCCTCGACCGGTGACCCGATCGCCGGCAAGCGCGCGTTCGCGGCCAACGGCTGCGCGGGCTGCCATACGTTCGCGGCGGCGGGATCGAACGGCACCAAGGGACCGGATCTCGATGACGCCAGCCCGAGCCCAGGCCGGGTCATGCGCCAGCTGCAGCGCGGCGGCGGCCTGATGCCGAGCTTCGCCGGCAAGCTGTCCGACGCGGAGATGCGCGACCTGGCGGCGTTCGTCGGAGCTCACAACAAGTCCGGCACGGCGGTCGCGGCGCCGTTCAAGCCCGACAAGGTCCGCCTCGCCGACTGCCGCGATTCGAAGCCCGAGTGCCTCGAGCAGGCATTCGGCAACATGACCTACGAGGACGGGCCGCGCCCGGCACTCGCGCGGTTGACCTCGATGGCGGCGAAGAACGGGCCCGTCACGGCCAACTGTCATCGGATTGCGCACCGCATGGGCTCCGCGGCGCTCACGCGCTTCTCAGACCGTGTCGCGCCCGCGTTCATCGCGGGCTCACCGGTGTGCGCGTCGGGCTACTACCACGGCATCATCGAACGGGCGTTTCTCGGTCAGCCCAAGAACAAGCTCGCCGTCGTCGCGCGCCGGCTGTGCAGCGACCCGCAGATCAACACGAAGCCGTTTCTGTCCTACCAGTGCATCCACGGGCTCGGCCACGGGCTGATGATCTACACCGGCTACGACATGCCGCTGTCGCTGAAGACCTGCGACGGGCTCAAAGACCAGTTCATGCAGGTGTCGTGCACCGGCGGGGTCTTCATGGAGAACTTCAACTCGTCCTACGGCGTGAAGTCGAAGTACCTGCGCTCCAGCGATCCGATCTACCCGTGCAACGCCGTCGCCGAGCGCCACAAGCTGTACTGCTACCTGCTCGTCACGGCGAACCTTCTGCGCGTCCATGGCTATGACCAGCGCAAGGCGGCTGCCGGCTGCCGGCGCAGCGAGCGCAAGTGGGTCGGCACGTGCTTTGAGTCCCTCGGCCGCGACGTGTCGGGAATCGCCGGCAAGAGCGCCAGGAAGGCGCTTGCAAGCTGCCGGCTGGCGCGGCGCAACGAGAGCGACTGCCTCTACGGCGTCGCGCGCGAGATCGTCAACGCCGACGCGAACGCCACGCGCGGCGGGCGCTTCTGTGCGCAGGCACCGCCTGCCGCGCGCACGCGATGCTTCACCGGCGTCGGATCCGTGCTCGCATCGCTCGTGACCGACCCGACGCGCCTGCGCGCCACGTGCCGCGAGGTGAGCGCCCGCCACACCGCCGCCTGCCTGAAGGGCGCAGGGCTGATCGCAGCACCCGGGTAGTCTGCCCGGACCGTGGCCGCAGACCTCCAGCAGGAGACCACCGAGCTTCTCCAGCGCCTCATCCGCGCGAACACGGTCAATCCCCCCGGCGCCGAGCGCGCGGCGCAGGAGGAGCTCGCCGCCGACCTCAGCGCCGCCGGCTTCGACGTCGAGCTGCTCGGCGCGGTGCCCGAGCGGCCGAATCTCGTTGCGCGCCTGCGCGGCCGGGCCGACGGGCCGACGCTCTGCCTGCTGTCGCACATGGACACCGTGCTCGCGACGCCCGCGGACTGGACGCACGACCCCTGGTCGGGCGATCTTCACGACGGCTACGTCTGGGGGCGCGGCGCGATCGACATGAAGTCGCAGACCGCCGCCGAGGTCGTCGCGGCGCTGTCGCTCGCCCGCGCCGGCTGGCGCCCGGCCGCCGGCGAGCTGCTCGTCGTCGTGGTCGTCGACGAAGAGGTCGGCGGCGAGCTCGGCGCGATGTGGATGTGCGAGCACCACCCCGACAAGGTGCGCTGCGACTACCTGCTCAACGAGGGCGGCGGCCCGGTCATCCCCTACGACGGTGGGCGCGTCTACGGCGTGTGCGTCGCCGAGAAGGGAGTCTTTCGCTTTCGCCTGACGACGGACGGCGTCGCCGGGCACGCGTCGATTCCGAAGATGGGTGACAACGCGCTGCTGAAGATGGCGCCGCTGCTGCAGCGGATGCGCGACAGCCAGCCGGGGTTCGATCTCACCGATGGCCCGCGCGCGCTGCTGGAGGGGCTCGGCGTGCCTGGAGACGGCGATCCGGCGGCGGCCCTGGAGCGCCTGCGCGAGCGCGACGCGCAGCTCGCGCGGCTCGTCGAGCCGCTGCTCGGCGTCACGCTGGCGCCGACGATCATCACCGCCTCGGAGAAGATCAACGTCATTCCTGCCAGCGCGGAGCTGCGCGTCGACTGCCGCATCCCGCCCGGTCTCGGCGAGGACGAGGCGCTCAAGCGCATCCGAGAGGTCATCGGGGACGAGGGCTACCGCCTGGAGTTCACCGAGCGCGTCATCGGCAACCAGTCGCCGGTGCGCTCGCCGCTCATGGATGCGATCGAGAGCTGGATCGCAGAGCACGATCCCGGCGCGCGCGTCGTGCCGACGATCCTGTCGGGCTTCACCGACTCGCGCACGTTTCGCGACGCCTTCGGAGACTGCGTCGCCTACGGCTTCTTTCCGCACCGCCACATGAGCCTGTACGAGGTCGCGCCGCTCGTCCACGCCGCCGACGAGCGGATAGATGTCCGCGATCTCGGCTTTGCCGCGGCATTCTTTCGTGATGTGACGAGGGAGATGCTCGGTGGCTGACCAGGCGCAGGGCTCGCAGAGCCCGGAACCCAAGCTGCGCCTCGGCGGGATGGCGCTGCGCAACGGCCTGCTCGTGCACGGCCCGACCCACTGGGCGGCAGCGGTGCGTCGCGACGACGGCACGATCGCGGCGAAATCGGGACGCAAGCCGCGCATCCGCCGCTTCGAGAACGTCGCCGGCGTCCGCGGCGTGATTCGCCTCGGCGAGGCGATGGCCGTGATCGCGCTCGTCAAGCGCGCGCTGCCCGAGGCAAAGCTGCCCTTCCAGGACGCGAAGATCCTCGGCACGATGTTCGCCGCCGCGACCGGCGGCCGCCTCGTGCGCGGGCGGCTGCGGTCCGGCGTGGGCACCGAGACGGCGGTCGCGGCGATCTCGCTCGTGCCGAGCCTCGTCGCGCTGCGCAGCGGCGATCTCGCCGCCTACCACGGCGTCGAGCACAAGGCGATCGCGGCGTACGAGAGCGACGCGACGGACGCAGCCGACGCCGCCAAGGAGCACGACCGCTGCGGCTCGCACCTCATGACGCCGCTGCTGGCTTCCAACCTCGCGGGCGCCGCGCTGCTGCGCCGCGCGCTCGAGCGCCCCGGGCCCGTCGCGCAGCTCGCGGTCGCGGTCGCGTCGCTGGGGATCGCGGTCGAGGTCTTCGTCTGGACCGAACGCCACGCGGGCAGCGCCGCGGCCCGCGCGCTGCGCGTACCGGGCCACGAGCTTCAGCGCCTGCTCGGCACGCGCGAGCCGACGGACACGCAGCTCGAGGTGGGCCGCGCCGCGCTCGCGGAGATCCTGCGCGTCGAAGCGCCCGCCGAGCGCTGACCGGAGAGCTTTCAGTGGAGCGCGTACGCCTGCCGCCCGAGACGTTCCGGCTGCCGGTGGACCGCCTCCGCGAGGGCTACTACTCCGACGCCTACTTCGTCCTCACCAAGCAGCTGCTCGAGGACGACGACCACCACCCGCGCGTGCTCATGCAGGTCTTCCAGAAGGAGCAGTCCGTGCTCGGTGGGATCGACGAGGCGATCGCCGTGCTGCGCGAGGGCGCCGGCCGGCACGGGGTGGGCGGGGCCGATTCCGAGTGGATCGCCGGCTGGGACGAGCTCGAGGTGCGCGCGCTGCACGAGAGCGACCTCATCGCGCCCTATGAGACGGTCCTGACGATCGAGGGCGACTACTCGCTGTTCGCGCACCTGGAGACGGTCTACCTCGGTGTGCTCGCGCGCCGCACGCTCATCATGCGCAACGTCCGTGCGGTCGTGGCGGCGGCCGCCGGCAAGCAGATCCTGTACTTCCCCGCGCGCCACGACCACTGGCTCGTGCAGACCGGCGACGGCTGGGCGGCGCACGTCGCGGGCGCGATCGGCGTGTCGACCGACGCCCAGGCGTCTTGGTGGGGCGGGCGCGGCGTCGGAACGGTGCCCCACGCGCTCATCGCGGCCTACGGCGGCGACACGGTACGCGCGGCCACGGCGTTTGCCGACCGCTTCGCCGGCGAGCTGCGCGTGACCGTGCTCGTCGACTTCGACAATGACTCGGTCGGCACGGCGATCGCCGTCGCCGATGCGCTCAACGACCGCCTGTGGGGGGTGCGGCTCGACACGAGCGAGACGCTGATGGACCGTGCCCTCGAGGAGGAGGGGGGCGACGGCTCGGATCTTCGCGGCGTGAACCTCAAGCTCGTCGAGAAGGTCCGTGGCGGTCTGGACGCCGCCGGCCACGAGCGCGTGAAGATCGTCTGCAGCGGCGGTTTTGACGCGGCACGGATCGCTGCGTTCGAGGCCGCCGGCGCCCCCGCCGACGCCTATGGCGTCGGCTCGTCGCTCATTCGCGGCGCGAACGACTTCACCGCCGACATCGTTCTCGTCGACGGCCAACCCTGTTCGAAAGCGGGGCGCGAGCTGCGGCCGAACGCGCGACTGTCTAACGTTCGGTGAGAGCTTTGGATGTCCCCTGCCATGGAGGGTGCGATGGAACAGTCGTTTTGGGATTCCCTGAAGAGCTTCGGGATCGAGTGGTCGGGGATCTTCACGATCCTCTTCATGTTCCTCATCTGCTTCTTCCTCTGGAGGACGCTGAAGCTCATGCCCAAGACGAAGCCGGTGCAGATCAAGCCGGAGACGAAGTCCTCCATCAACTGGGACGACATCGCGGGGGTTGACGAGGCCAAGGACGAGCTCATCGAGGTCGTGGAGTTCCTGCGCGATCCCAAGCGCTTCACGAAGCTCGGCGCGCGCGTGCCCAAGGGCGTCCTGCTGCACGGCCCTCCCGGCACCGGCAAGACGCTGCTGGCCAAGGCCGTCGCGCACGAGTCCGGGGCGCAGTTCTTCTCGCAGTCGGCGGCGGCGTTCGTCGAGATGTTCGCGGGCCTCGGCGCGGCGCGGATCCGGCGGCTGTTCCGCGAGGCGCGCAAGCACGCGCCGGCGATCATCTTCATCGACGAGCTCGACGCCGTGGGCGGCCGCCGCGGCTCGGACTTCTCCGGCGAGCGCGAGCAGACGCTCAACCAGCTGCTCGTCGAGATGGACGGCTTCAACACCAGCGGCGACCTCGTGGTCATGGCCGCGTCGAACCTGCTCGAGAAGCTCGACCCGGCGCTCCTGCGTCCCGGGCGCTTCGACCGCCAGGTGTTCGTCTCGCCGCCCGACGTCGACGGCCGTGAGCGAATCCTCGAGGTCCACACGCGCGACAAGCCGGTGCGCGATGTCGACCTTGGCAACGTCGCGGCGCAGACGAGCGGCCTGACCGGCGCCGACCTCGCCAACCTCTGCAACGAGGCCGCGATCCGCTGCGCGCGGCGCGCGGGCTACGCCCTGACGCGCCAGGACTTCGACGAGGCACTGGAGCGCGTCATCGCCGGCGTGCAGTCGCGCCGGGTGCTGACGGCGCACGAGAAGAGCGTCATCGCCTATCACGAGGCCGGCCACGCGCTGTGCGCCGAGCTCCTGCCGAGCGTCGACCGGGTGCACAAGATCTCGATCGTCCCGCGCGGCAAGGCGCTGGGCTACACGCTCAACCTGCCCGACGAGGATCGCTACCTCAAGACGCGCGAGGAGCTCCTCGACCACCTGACGATGCTGCTGGGCGGTCGCGTCGCGGAGCAGATCGTCTTCGGCGAGGTGACGACGGGCGCCGCGGATGACCTCAAGCGCGTGGCGTCGGTGGCGCGGGCGATGGTCCATGACTACGCGATGGGCACGCCGGGCACCGCACAGCGCGCCGTGACGAGCGGCGACGGCGACTCCGAGCAGTTTCGCCGCGAACGCGACTCCGAGCAGCAGGAGCTCGCCTTCGAGGCCCAGCGCGCCGCGCAGGCGCTGCTGAGCGCCAACCGCGACAAGCTCGACGAGATCGCGGACGCGCTGCTGAGCAACGAGGTGCTCGAGCGCGAGGACCTCGACGAGATCATGGCCGGCGTGCCGCGCTTGTCGCGCCGCCCAGGGATCGCCGGGCTGAGGATCGTCGCGGCGACGGCGCATGACCCGGGGCCGGCGCGGGAGCCCGAGGAGCCGGTATCCGTGCCGCCGCCGGTCGCCGAGGACGCCGACGCCGACGACTGACCCCGCCCGCCGCTCGGTCACTACGATGCGGGCATGTTCACCCGGCTGGATCACATCGGCGTCGCCGTCGAGGACATCGACGCCGCGCTCGCCCTCTACGAGCGCGACTACGAGATGACGCTCGTGCATCGCGAGACCGTCAGCGACCAGGGCGTCGAAGCGGTCCTGCTCGACGTCGGCGAGAACCACGTCGAGCTGCTGGCCCCGATCGACCCCGACACGCCCGTCGGGAAGTTCCTCGCCAAGCGCGGCCCGGGGATCCATCACGTCGCCTATCAGGTGCCGGACATCGACGCGGCGCTCGAGGCGCTGCGCGCGGCGGGCCAGCGGCTGATCGACGAGAAGCCGCGCATCGGCATCCGCAACACGCGCGTGGCGTTCCTGCACCCGTCCACGTCGGGCAGCGTGCTCACGGAGATCGTTCAGCCGGCGGAGGATCACTGATGGCCGCCCCGCAGCGCGTCACGATCGGCTTCGCCGGCGACCAGGTCCTCGGCGTCAAGGTCGCCGAGGACACGCTGCAGGAGCTTCTCAAGGCGCTGCCCGACGGCGACTGGCACGACCTCACCGTCGAGGACGGCACGATTCGCCTTAACCTCAGCCAGGTCGTGTACATCCGCACCGAGCTCGACGAGCACAAGGTCGGGTTCGGGCTGGTCCACTAGCAGGACTCGCCCGCGTCGCGCCGCTCCCCTTCTACAACTCCCGCCGCACGAGCGTCAGCGTCCGCTCCTTCGCGCGCTCGGCGACCGGCCGGCCCTTCCAGCGCTCGAGCTCGATCTCCTCGGCGGCGCGGAGGTCGCGGTCGAACTGCTCGTCGAGTTGCGCGACGAACGTCTCCTGGCGGATGCACAGCGTCGCCTCGTCCTGGAGCTGGAACGAGCGGTTGTCGAAGTTCACCGAGCCGATCGACGCCCACGCCCCGTCGATGGTGAGGGTCTTCGCGTGGATCATCGTGCGCTGGTACTCCCAGATGCGCACGCCGGCCTCGAGCAGCTCCTGGTAGGTCCCGCGGCCGGCGTCGCGGACGGGTGGCTTGTCGGCGTGGGGACCCGGGACGAGGATGCGGACGTCGACGCCGCGCTGGGCGGCGTCGGCCAGCACCTCGACGAACGCCGGGCGGGGCACGAAGTAGCCCGCCGTGAGGTGCAGCCGCTCGCGGGCGCAGGAGATCGCGAGGAAGTACAGCGCCTCGACGTTCGTGTCGCCGACGCCGGCCTGGGAGCGCACGAGCTGCATCGCGCACCCGTCGGGGACCGGCTCGAGCGCCGGCAGGTAGTCCGGGCCGACGAGGACGTCGCCGGTCGCCTCGAGCCAGTTCTCGGCGAACGCGCCCTGCAGCCCGCGCACGATCGGCCCGCGGACGGTCACGTGCGTGTCGCGCCAGTGATCGGGGTCCTCGGCGTTCCCGGTCCATTCATCGGCGATGCCCACGCCGCCGGTCAGCCCCACGCGGCCGTCCGCGATGAGCAGCTTGCGGTGCGTGCGGTTGTTCAGGCGGCTGACCGCGTAGGGCTTCGGCGGCCGGAAGCGCACGACGCAGGCGCCAGCCTCATCCATCTCGCCGATGAGCTCTTGCGACATCTTCAGCGAGCCGACAGCATCGAGCAGGACGTTGACCGCGACGCCCTCGCGCGCCTTCGCCGACAACGCGTCGGCCAGCGTCTGCCCGATCTCCCCGCTCCAGTAGATGTAGGTGACGACGTTCACCGAGCGCTTCGCGCCGCGGATCGCCGCGAGGAACGCCGGGAAGATCTCGTCACCGTTGATGTGCAGATCGGCCTCGTTGCCGAACGAGCTCGGCGAGCTCGTCAGCGACTCGGACGCGTACAGGAAGCTGTCGGACCCGACGTTGATCTCCTCGCCGCGCAGCCGGTAGCCATGGCGGCGCTGCTCGCGGCGGTGGCGCAGCGAGTCGCTCGCGTACCACGTCGCGAGGAGGGCGGCCATCCCTGCCGGCCAGCGCTTGTTCACGCCACCACCAGCTCGAAGCCCGCCGGCCGCAGCGCGAAGTGCGCCGGCCTGCACGGGCACAGCTCGCCGTCGACGTTGAACGAGCTCTCGCCCGCGAGCTCGACGTCGACGACCCTGCCACGCAGGTGTGGGACGTCGTCTTGCGCGGCGAGCTTGCCGGCGCGCATCGCGTAGGCACGGCGCACGAGCCCGGCGCGGGAGCTCGTGGGCACGACCGCGACGTCGAGCCGACCCTCGCAGCTGTCGCCGATGTCGCTGCCGCCGCCGAACGCGCCGGTCACGCCGACGACCACCTGCCACACGCTTCCGGCGTACCGCTCCTCTCCCTCGCAGAGCACGCGGCAGCGTCGCGGCGACGCCGTGAGGCCCGCCTTCAGCGCGCCGACGGCGTAGGCGAGCGGGCCCAGCCGCGCCTTGTGCGAGCTCGCCTCGCGCGCCGCGATCACCGAGAGCCCGGCCGAGGCCGCGTTCACGAAGGGTCGCCCGCCGACCTCCGCGAGATCGGCGCGATCCGTCGAGGCGTCTCGATCGCGCGCCAAAGCGCATGCCTGCTCGAGATCGAGCGGCAGACCGCGCGCGCGGGCGAAGTCGTTGGCCGTTCCGACTCCGACCACGGCCAGCGGCGCGCGCAGCTCTTGGGCGAGCCGCGCGCACAGCCCGATGGAGCCGTCGCCGCCGGCGACGACGATGCGCTCCGGCCGGCCGGCCTTGCTCAGGGCTCGGATGCCCGTCGCGACGGCATCGGCATCGAGGCGACCGTCCTCGGCGCTGAGCTCGTCGATCGCGGTGAGCGACACGTCCGCTCCGTCGGCTGCGAGCAGCTGCTCGAGCTGCTCGGGATCGGGTGCCGTGCCGGACCGCGGGTTGACGACGAGGGCCAGGCGCACATCGGCACTCTGCCCCTCCAAGCCGCCTTCAAACTGCTCGTCGGGGTCGCTCGACGATCGTTCGATCGGGGGCGGCCGCCCATGGCCGGCCGCAGGACAAGCTCTATCGTCTCGCCCGTGTCCGACGTCCCTCCGGTCCCTCCGGTCGTCGATCCCGCGGCGCGCCTCTCGCTGCTTGCGCGGCTGCGCGCTGGCCCCATCGCGCGCGCCATCGCGCGCGTCGACGTGCGCCTGTACCGGCTGCTGCGCGAGGACGCTCAGAGCGCCGCGTTCGAGCAGCCGATCCGGCGGTTCTCGAGCCTCGGCGAGCACGCGGCGATCTGGCTCGCGCTCGGC
>JALZJA010000407.1 GCA_030860005.1 Actinomycetota bacterium | reverse complement strand
GCCTTGAAGACGATGCCGAACATGAGGTAGTACGCCCCCATGAGGACGAGCGGGTTGACGACGTACCAGACGATGCCCAGCGCCGACCCCTTGTACTTCTGGCGCAGCTCGCGGCGGACCATCTGCTCGAACAGGTAGCGGTAGGCCACGGGGCGATTATGGCTGCAGCGCGCGCTGCACCGCCCCGAACGCGGGCTTCGGGCGCAGCTCGTCGTCGAGCAGCGTGGCGGCGCCCATACCCGGCTGGGTCTCCGAGATCCATGAGCGGCCGTCGGTGAAGCCCCAGAACGTCAGCGAGTTGCATGCCTTCACCGCGAGGCAGCCGCGGACGATCGTCGCGTAGACCCGCGCCTGCGCCCGCAGGTCGGCCGCGCTCGGCACCAGCCTCAGCCCGACGTCGGCCTCGGTGATCGCAACCTCCACGCCGAGCGCCGCGAAACGGCGCAGGTTGGCGACGAAGGTCGGCGGCACGCCGACGAGGTTGACGTGCATCTGAAAGCCGACGCCGTCGACCGGAACGCCGCGCGCCTTGAGCGAGCGCACGAGCGCGTAGAGCCGATCGGACTTCGGGTTGATGCCTTCGGCGCCGACCTCGTTGATGTGCAGCCGCGCCTTGGGGTCGGCCCGGCGCGCGGTGCGAAACGCCTGCGCGATGTAGCCCGGGCCGAGCTTGACCGCAAACGGCGAGCGCCGCAGCGCGCCGCGGTCGGTGAGCGCCTCGTTCACGACGTCCCAGACCGCGACGCGCCCGCGGTAGTGATCGACGACGCGCCGGATGTGCTTCTCCGTCGCGTCGCGCAGATCCGCGCGACCGAGGCCGCCGACCCATCCGGCAAGCTGGCTGTGGAAGATGAGCGCGTGCCCGCGGACCGCTTGCCCCGCCTTGCCGGCGGCGTCGACGATCGCGTCGGCTGCCTCGAAGTCGAACTCGCCGCGCTCGGGTTCGACGACCGCCCACTTCATCTCGTTCTCCGCTGTCACGCTGCTGAACTGCGCGGCCACGAGCTGGCGGTACGCCCTGTTGTGGCGCAGCACGTCCGCGCGCACGGCGCTGCCAATCAGCACGCCGCGCTTTTCGCCGAGCTCGCGCAGCGGTGGTCCCGGCAGCGGCTTGGCGTCGCCGCCCTGGCGCAGCTGCTCGGCGACGACGAGCAGGACAAGCAGCGCGACAGCGCCGATCGCCACCCGCTTGAACGTTCTCAGAAGGCTCCTCGCCGGGTGAACACGGCCGGCACCGTCTTGACGAGGATGCTCAGGTCCAGGAAGACCGACCAGCGCTCGAGGTACAGGAAGTCGAGCCGCACGAGGTCGTCGAAGTCAAGCTCCGAGCGGCCCGAGACCTGCCACAGCCCGGTGATCCCCGGCGTCACGAGGTAGCGCTTCTTGTGCCACTCCTCCAGCTGGTCGAAGTCGCGCTGTGGCAGCGGGCGCGGGCCGACGAGCGACATCTCTCCCGCGAGCACGTTGAACAGCTGGGGCAACTCGTCGATCGAGTAGCGCCGCAGGAAGCGTCCGACCGGCGTCATGCGCGGGTCGTCGCGGATCTTGAACAGCGCGCCCGACGCCTCGTTGATCGACTCGAGGTCGTCCTGGCGCTGGTCGGCGTCGCGATACATCGTGCGGAATTTCAGGCACGCGAACGGCACGCCGCCGATGCCGGGCCGCATCGAGCGGTAGAGGATCGGCCCGCGCGAGCTGAAGCGCACGGCGATCGCGCTCGCGGCGAGGATCGGACTGAGGAAGATGACGAGCAGCGACGCCCCGATGAGGTCGAACGTGCGCTTGACGACGTAGTCGATCCCCTCGAAGACCGGCGGCTTGAGCTCGAACAGCGGTACCGCCTCGCCCGGGACGAACTCCGCGCGATGGACGAGGATCTCCATCGTCGAGGGCGCGATCCGCACGCGCACGCCGGCGCTGTGGCAGACGTCGACGACCTCCACCGCCTGCTGCTGCGGGAAGTCCGAGTCGGCGATGATCACCTCGTCGACGTTGTGGCGGGCGATGACGCCCGCGAGGTCATCGAGTCCACCCAGCGACAGCAGCCCGTTGTTGGGCCGCGGCGTCAGCGAGAGGAAGCCGACGACGTTGATCGACGAGTGCGCCGCGTCGCGCAGCGCATGTCCGACGGCCTCGATGTGCTTGCCGCTGCCGACGAGCACCGCGCGGCGGTGGTAGCCGGCCATCCGCAGCAGCGCGCCGGTGACGCCCTCGTAGCCGAAGCGCAGCAACGAGACGTAGATGACCGCGAAGAACAGCGAGCCGTAGAAGATGTAGTACGAGCTGAACGTGCTGCGGTTGGCGATTGCGAAGATCAGCGCGACGATCATCACCTGAAACAGCGAGGAGACGATCCGCGTCAAGCCGGGGCGCTCGCCGCGAGCGGAGTACAGGCCCGAGCGAGCGAAGAGCAGCACCGTGATGAGATAGGCGAAGTTGAAGAGGTCGGCCGTCTGGTGCGTCTGGGAGCTCAGCACCCAGTCGCCGGTGCGCAGCCCCGCCTTGAGCCACAGCGCCGTCAGGATCGCCATGTAGACGCCGACGAAGTCGAGCACCAGCAGGCTGAGGATCCGCGCAGCCCGGCGCAGCGTCTCGAGCTTCAGCAGGAACGCGAGCACGGGCGGGCGCTTGCGGCGCACATCGCGCGCAGACAGTGCGAAGTCCGGCGCCGGCGCAAGCTCCGGCACCTCCCGACTACCTCCCCGTTCTTGCTCCTGCTGGGTGCTGGCCATTCTCCCCTGCTCTAACGGACCGCGATGCCAGATGTTCCGCCATCGCCTCGTCCGTTTTCGCGTTGGCCCGCGGGTTCCTGCGCCGGCTTCATCGCGCGGGCCCGACAAGCCTCTCGGTGCCCGATTGCTCGATCGTGCGTTGCAACCCCTCGCGCAGCTCGATCTCGGGCTCCCAGGCGAGCAGCCTGCGCGCGAGCGAGATGTCGGGCTGGCGCACCTGAGGATCGTCGGTCGGCAGCGCCTCGAAGACGATCTCAGACCGCGATCCGGTCACCTCGATGACCGTCCTGGCGAGCTCCAGCAGCGTGAACTCGTTCGGGTTGCCGACGTTGATCGGCTGGTGCTGCCCGGACTCGGCGAGCGCGATCATGCCGCGGATGAGATCGTCGACGTAGCAGAAGGAGCGCGTCTGGGTGCCCTCACCGAAGACGGTGATCGGCCGGTGCTGCAGCGCCTGGCGCAGGAAGGTCGGGATCGCGCGGCCGTCGCGGGGCCTCATCCGAGCCCCGTAGGTGTTGAATATTCGAATAATCGCCGTGTCCACGCCCTGCTGGCGGTGGTAGGCCATCGTCAGCGCCTCGGCGTAGCGCTTGGCCTCGTCATAGACGCCACGCGGGCCGATCGGGTTGACGTGCCCCCAGTAGGTTTCCTTCTGGGGATGGATCTGCGGGTCGCCGTAGACCTCGCTCGTGGAGGCCAGCAGGAAGCGCGCGCGATGCTTCTTGGCCAAGCCGAGCGAGTGGTGCGTGCCGTGCGAGCCGACCTTCAGCGTGTGCAGCGGCAGGCGCAGGTAGTCGATCGGCGACGCCGGCGAGGCGAGGTGGTAGACGAAGTCGATCGCGCGGTCGACGAAGTACGGGGTGATGATGTCGAGCTGGAGGAACTCGAACTCGGGCACGCGGATGTGCTCGATGTTCGTCAGCGAGCCGGTCTCCAGGCTGTCGACGCAGATGACGTGATGGCCGCGGCGCAGGAGCTCGTCACACAGATGCGACCCGAGGAACCCCGCGCCACCGGTGACGAGACAGGTGGCCATACGGCTCACAGTAGCGGCAGAGCAGGGCTATCGCTTGCGCGCCGCCTTGAGCTGCTTCTTCGTGACGTCGGGCTCGAGCACGATGATCCCGTCGGCTCGGCGCTTGGCATGCCCGCGTTTGACGAGCCGTTTGGCCACGACCGGACAGCGCTTGCAGCGCGGGTTGCTCTTGCAGCACGCCCTCTTCGGTTTGATGAGCAGCTTCATTAGGAAGGCCTAACTCGACGCCGTGTCGCGCTACAGTAGCGCGATGCCGGCGACCCCGTTTGTCGAACGTCTCAACGAGCAGATCGGGCACGAGCTTGCGGCCTCCCAGCAGTACCTCGCGGTCGCCGTCTACTACGACGACGAGACGCTCCCGCGGCTGGCCGCCTACTTCTACGCCCAGGCGCTCGAAGAGCGAAACCACGCGCTGATGATGATCCAGTACCTGCTCGACGCCGGCGAGCCGGCCGCGATCCCCGGTGTCGCCGCGCCGAAGAACGGCTTCGACGACGTCGTCGAGCCGGTGGCGCTGGCACTCGAGCAGGAGCGCCGGGTCACGAACCAGATCAACGAGCTGACGGCGATCGCGCGCGACGCGAGCGACTACACGAGCGAGCAGTTCATGCAGTGGTTCATCAAGGAGCAGATCGAGGAGGTCGCCTCGATGAACGACCTGCTGAAGGTCGTGCAGCGCGCGAAGGACAACCCGCTGCT
>JALZJA010000403.1 GCA_030860005.1 Actinomycetota bacterium | reverse complement strand
GGCGTGGGCGCGACGCTCGGCCATGATCTGCGCCTGCTGCGCGGCCGTCAGCGCGCCATGCGGGATCGCGGTGCACAGCCACGCGCCGCACCAGTAGACCTCGATCGAGCGCTGGTCGTGCGGCGCGAACGCGATCTCGACGCGCTCGCCGACGAGCTCGGTCAACTCGACGGCGACGTACGCCAGTCCGCCGTGATGCACGCCGTCGCGGCGGACCAACCCGGAGCGGCGCGCGGTCAGCAGCGCTCGCGCGTCCTCGGGCGCGACGAGCCGCAGCGGCGTAGGATCGCCGGTGAACCGCTGCCCGGGCGTAAGCCCATCGAGCGAACGATGCGGACGCTCGCCGTTGTACACGAGCACCCAGCCCGCGAACGCCTCGACGAGCTGCGCGAGCAACAGCAGCTCGCCAGTGTCCTCCAGGCGGCCGCGGACGTCGCGTGGCCCGCCGGTATAGCCCGGCAGCGTCGCGATGAACGACTCGGCGATCGTGCGATGCAGCCGCTCGATCTTGCCCTTCTCATGCGGCGCGTACGGCGTCGCGGGATCCACGTCGACGCCGAGCGCGAGTGCGGCGTGCTCGACCGCGCCGGCGGCGAACTCCAAGCCGTGGTCCCAGCGAAGCCGCCCCGGCACACCGCCAAACGGCCCACGCCCGGGCTGCACGACGAGCGCATCGCGCAGCGCGGCGAGCACCTCGGCCGAGCTGGGCTGCAACGAGATCGCCCAGCCCATGATCGCCCGCGAGTAGTCATCGATGAACAGTGTCACCCACGGCCGCCGCGGCCGGCGACCGGGCGCGGCGACCACGAGCACCGGCAGTTGCTTGTGATCGGCCTGCCAGACCGCGTTGCGATGCGGCGCCTCGTACCGCAGGTACAGGCCGTGCTCGCGTCGCCCGGCCTCCCCGCGCTTGGCCGACGCCCGCTCCGCCGGGCGCAACTCACGCGCGAACGCCGCCTGCAGCGTCCGAAGCGGCGGGACCTCGCGGCCCAGCTCGCGCTGCGCACGCCAGACGGCCGCGACGTTGCCGCTCAGACGCAGATACGCATCGCGCAGCTCGTCATCCAGGTCGAAACGACGCACGCTCGCCCGGCGGCGCCGCGGTGGCCCGCCGGCGGCGATCCATTGCCACACCGTCCGCTCGCCGACGCCGAGCTGCCGCGCTGCGTCGCGAACAGCGCCGGCCCGAAGCTCGCTGCGCTCGCGAGCCTGCACGAGGCCGGCGACGACGCGCGCCGTCGCCTGCGCGCGCAACGCGGCGTCGGTTCCACTCGGCTGCTGGCTCCCAGGCGTCGATGGCCTCCTCGCGCGTTCGACGCTACGCCGCGCCGAGCGTGAGAACCAGCCGCCGACGGCCACCGATCTCGCTTAGACCGCGAAAAGCGTCCTGAGAATCCGACCCTCGACCGACGAGAATCCCAACGACTGTCAGCGCTTCTTGGCGGGGCTTACGTCCGGGAAAGGGCATTCCCGGACACGTTCCGTGTGAGGATCTTGCGGCGGGATCCGCGGGCAGGATCACACGCGTCAACCCCGGAACACGTCGTCAGGTATGAATCGCCTGTGGCCATCAGCGCGGTCGACGCAGGTACGGAGTGGGGGTCGGGCCGGCCAACCGCACAAGCTGTGAACCGGACACGGTCGCAGCTGCTCTGCGCGCTCGTCGTCGCTGGGATCGCGTGTGTAGCGATAGCTACGCTCGCGACCGACGCCTTCGCCCAGAACTCGTTCGGTCCGAGCGAAGGCCTGCCCGAGAGCTCGGACGGTACGACACAGGTGCGGTGGTGGCTCATCAGTCTGCTGTTCGCGCTCGGCGCCGGACTGTACGTCGCTGCGTTCGTAGCCGATGCACGCGGATGGAAGGGGCTGGGCCCCTCAGCCCTCATGGGGCTGGGAACGTCAATCGGCTTGGTCGGCGTTCTTTTCATCATTCAACGCTCGCTGGTCACGGAGATCAAGGCCCTGCGAGGTCCTGTCGCCGTCAACGCATATGTCCGTCACTCCGGTGAAGGTGCCAGCGAGTGGCGACAGCTGGTCGTCGTGCGGCCAGGGCAGCGAGTGGAGATCCTCATTCGCTTCAAGAACCTCGGCCCAGAGACTCTCAAGGACGTGGCAGTCGGCAATAACCTGCCCCGGTACACGTCGTATGTGAACGGATCCACGCGCCTCCGGAACGGCGCGCATCCATCCGGGCTCACGCTCGACAGCGACAACATCACGCGCGGTGGCATCAACGTCGGCAACTACGGCGCCGGCTCCGTCGGCTATGTGCTGTTTCGCGCGCGCCTTGATCCGGTGACAGCGTACGAGAAGGTCGGGACCTACGATCTGCGGAACGTTGGCATCGTGAGGCCGGAGGGCCTAAATGAGGTCTACAACGTGGCGCAGATCCTCGTCGAAGTCCCGCGTAGCTGACCGACCATCCCGGCGGCGCATGGGTCTGGGAAGGATGATTCCCGGACACGAACACCGCCGTAGCCGCCGACGTCGTCGATGTCGACGGACTCGGCGCGCGAGCCGTAGAGGTCGCCGCTCGCCAGCGCTCACCGCAGACGCGCCGCACATACGCCGCCGTCTATCGCTCGCTGCTCGGGTTCCTCGGCGAGCATGCCGCCGTCGAAGACTTGACACCCGAAGCCGTGCGCGCGTACCGCGACGCGCTCGAGCACGCCGACCGCACGCCCGCGACGATCGCCAAGCACCTCTCCGCGATCCGCGGCCTCGCTGCGGCCGTCGGCGCGGACGCCCACGTGCGCACAGTCCGCTCGGCGAGCGTCGCGCGCGGCGAGCCTCGCGCGCTGTCGCACGAAGAGTTCGCCCGGCTGCTGAAGATGCCCGACCGCCGCACCCGCCAAGGCAAGCGCGACCTCGCGCTGCTGCACCTACTCGGCTCGGCCGGCCTGCGGCGCTCCGAAGCCTCAGCGCTCGTACTCGCCGACGTCGACGAGCGTCGCCGCGCCGCAGACCCGCGGCTGCGCCATGCGATCAAGAGCTCGACGTCGTGGTGGGTGACCGTGCGCTACGCCAAGCGCGGCCGCACACGCGTCGTGCCGCTCGACGGCGATGCGCTCGAGGCGATCATCGCGTGGGTCAAGAGCCGCCCACCTGCGGCGACCGAGCACCTGCTGTTGTCGATGCCGCGCGCCGGCGCGCCCGGCCCGCTCGGCGCTCGGGACATCGCACGGATCGTCGGCCGACACGCCGCGGCGGCCGATCTGCCCGAGGACCGCCGCTCCCCGCACGTGCTGCGCCACACGTTCTGCACGCACCTCGCCGACACGGGCGCGGACACCGCGGTCATCCGCGAGCTCGCCGGCCACGCCGACATCCGCACCACCACCGTCTACACCGCCGTCAGCTCCGCGCGCCTCGTCGACGCCGTGGACGAGCGTCAGCGACAACGGCGCGGCGCTTCGCGAGCCGCTCGATAGCCGTGCGCTCGCGCGCCCTCGGCGGCGCGTGCCACGTCGCCTGCGCGAACCACTGCCAAATCACCTGCGCCCGACACGCGGTCCGCCGATTCTGCCCAGTTGGACAGGCGACCCCCACCCGGACAGAACACCCCCGAGAATCGCCTTTCTCACGGGCGATTGGAGCGGTCGCTGGCGGAATTCGGGCTGCTCGCCGAGCGTGGCTCCGAGATCGGCGACCAGGGGTCTGCCTAGCACCGGAGCAGAAATGCGGGGCTTCGGTTAGTGGAAGGTGCCCTCCGCCCGGCAGCGCAACGTGACGATCGCTGTACGATGCGCCATCGCCGCCGGATCCGGTCGATCGGCGCCGCGTGGTCTACGATGCGCCTCGCCGCACGCCTGCAAAATCGAGCCGAACCGCCCACGGAGGGCCTGGACCACAAGACGATGCGACGGACTGCTAGTCATTCACCGCCGCTGACATCGTGCCTTCGTCTCGGCGCGCGATTGGGATGTCCTGCTTCAGTGAGGTGTGCGGCGCGCCTGGCGGTGATCGGGACGATCGGCTCGCTGCTGGTGTTCGCGTCAGCGGCTGATGCGGCTAAGTAAGCGTCAAGGAATAATGTAGGAGGAGTGGGCTGGGGTTATGTAGAACTGTGGGTGCGTGATCGATGAGCGCGCGATAGGGGATCGCTACCGGGCGTTGGCGGGGGAGCTTGATGAGCGTC
>JALZJA010000402.1 GCA_030860005.1 Actinomycetota bacterium | reverse complement strand
GACGCTCATCAAGCTCCCCCGCCAACGCCCGGTAGCGATCCCCTATCGCGCGCTCATCGATCACGCACCCACAGTTCTACATAACCCCAGCCCACTCCTCCTACATTATTCCTTGACGCTTACTTAGTCCGAAGTTCCCCGCCTTGGGTTGAGTGGTCTCTGCGCGGAGTCTGGGTTTGGGGCGGGACGAGGGTGTCTCGGTCGTGACTACGTCGTGACGGGTGCGGTGGCGGCGAGGTCGAGCGCGCGGGTGTGCAGCTCGGTGGGCTGGGTGAGCTTGTCGAACGTGGCGGAGGCGCCGGGTAAGCGGATCGTGTTGCGCGTCAGCGTGGCGAGTTCGTCGAGCAGGCTGCGGTAGCTGTGGCAGGGCTCGCCGGTGGTGGTGCGCTTGGTGGAGGCCTTGCGTTGGGCGGCGGGTGAACGGGTGGCTTTGGCGACGGGGTCGGCGGCCACGGGGCGCTGCTCGTCGGCGAACAGCAGCGGCGTCCAGGCCGCTTTGAGGTGCCAGGTGAGGTAGTAGGCGAGCATGCACAGCAAGACGTGCGCGCGGACCCTGGTTTCGCGGTGGTGGTGGATCGGGCGGATCTGCAGGTCGGGGCCTTTGAAGGAGCCGAAGGCGCGCTCGACCTGTTCGAGGCCTTTGTAGGCGCGCACGACGTCGCCGGTGGGCAGTGTCTTTTCGGGGACGCTGGTACGCAGGACGTAGATGCCGTCCAGCGCGGCCTCGGCGTCGATCTGCTCGGTCTTGCGGGCGAAGGCCAAGCTGGTGTCGGTGATCTCAAGCGTGAAGTGTTTTTTCATGCGGTAGTGCTTGACCGCGGGGCCGGCGGCGAGGCCGATCTGGTCGGCGCCCTGGAGCGTGCCGCGCGTGACGCGGTCGGCGATCTCGGCCAGGCCGCGTTCGGTGGCCGCCAGCAGCTCGTCGCGTTTGCGCGTTCGTTCGGCGGCGACCAATGGGTTGCGGCAGACGACGAGGCGCTCGCCGGGGAAGTCCTCGGGGGCGGTGATCTCGGCCAGGTTGTGCTCGTCAAACAGCGATAGCTGCAGCGCGCCGCAGGCGGCGAGTTTCTTGATCTGCGGCGCCTTCAGGGCGGTGATCCAGCCGGCCCCGTCAGTCTCGCGCAAGAGCTCGATGTTGGCCTTGGTGACCATCCCGCGGTCGGAGACCACGATCACCGTCTTCAGGCCGAAGCGCGTCTTGAGCTTGTCGATCTGCGCGGGCAGCGTCTTGTCATCGTGCAGCTCGCCGGAGAAGACCTCGACGGCGATCGGCCGGCCGGGC
The DNA here is from genome assembly GCA_030860005.1 of Actinomycetota bacterium. Taxonomy (GTDB): domain Bacteria; phylum Actinomycetota; class Thermoleophilia; order Solirubrobacterales; family Solirubrobacteraceae; genus CADCVQ01. Next base: position 954 of record JALZJA010000402.1, on the reverse strand, counting down.
CGGTCGCACAAAAGGCCGTAGATGATCTGCGGCGTGCCGCGTCTGCCGTCGCGCGAGTAGCCGAGCTTGGCCAACGGGCAGCTTCGTCCCTCGAAGTAGCTCGAGGAGACGTCGTAGAGCACCAGCTCGCCATCTTTGAGATGGCGGCGGGCGAGGCGATCCTCGATTTGCTCCTGGCGCTCCAGCAGCCAGTCCAGCGCCGCGTAGAGGTCGTCTTCGTCGACGCCGGCGACGCCGAGCTCTGCGGCCAGCGTCGACTGCTCGAGCGCGCGGACGGTCTGAAGCTTGGAGGCGGGCGCGATCACGCGCTGGCAGATCATCGCCACGCACAGATCGCGCTCGCGGGACGGCTGGCGGTCCAGCAGCCGCGCGAGCTCAAGGCGGCGCGCCATCACAAGCGCCGCCCGGACATGGCCGGCCGGCAGCGAGCGCTCGATGTCAAACGCCGCATCGGCATCGACGTAGCGCCGACCCGCGAGCGTGCCGCGGATCAGCTCGACCACGTCGTCGGGCAGGTGCGAGAGGTTGGCCAGCGTCTCCTTCTTGACCTTGCCGTCCTCGCGAAACGAGCGCCGCAGCAGCGTCGACTTGTACTCGCGATCACCACGCCGCACGGTGTTCGTGACCACGTGCATCGCGCCCGAATGCCGAGCCTTTCTGCCCATGCCGACAACCTACCCCACGCACCGGACATCAAGTCGTGACTACACCCCACGACCGAAAAAAGGCCGCGACCCCAGCAACCAAGCGGGATCGCGGCCAATCAACCGCGCATCAACGCGGGGAACTCCGGGCTAGTCGCGCTGGCCGCGGCGCATGCGCCGTCAGTCAGGCGCCCAAGCCGCCGCGCCCCCGCCGCCAGTCCTAGCCGCTGAGCACGCCGCGGATCTCCGTGAGCGCCTGCTGCGGATCGCGGTAGACGACCGCGGTCATGCCCGCCTCGCGCGCGGCTGA
>JALZJA010000373.1 GCA_030860005.1 Actinomycetota bacterium | reverse complement strand
CCGCCCGAGGACGAGCGCCCGCTGCCGGGCGGCTCGACGGTGCTCACGGACGTCGCGATCATGCTCGGCGCCTTGGTCATCGCGACCGTAGTGGCCGAGCTGGCCGGCGCCGCGAACCTCGGCACGTCCCTGTCCTTCGGCCAGATCGCGTTCACCCTCGCCGCGATCTTCGTGCTCGTCCGCCGCTGACGGCTACGGCGTCGGGTCCGGCGGCGCCTCGTTGGCGAGATCTGCGATCCGCCAGCCGTCGTCCTCCCGAACGAGCCGCACCGTGTCCTTCGAGGGCCGCTCGCCCGCCGCCTTGGAGTCCACCTGCGCTAGCGCCTCGTCTCCGTCGATCTTCACGCTGCGGACCTCGAGCGTCGGGTTCTGGCGCTCGCCGAGACCGATTCTCAGCGCGATCTCGCACGGCTGACCCGCGCTGCGCGCTTGCTGCACGATCGCCTTCGAGAAAAGCTCGTCGCACAGCGCCTGGTAGTCCTTTTCGCGCGACGCCTTCCCGAAGCGCTCGACGGTCTCGCGGACCTCCTTCTCGTCATCGCTGCCGCACGCCCGCAGCAGCAGCACGAACAAGAGGATCGCGAGCACCGCGATCACGATCACCCGCAGCGGCGGGCGCTCGCCGCTGCGCTTGGGGATCGACGGTCGCCGCAACTTGGGGATCGGCGGTCGCCGCAGCTTCGAGATGGACGGTCGCCGCAGCTTCGGGATGGAAGGCCTACGCATCGCCGGGCAGACTAGGCAGATCGGGCGCTTCATGCATCCGTAACCGCCAAATGCGAGAACTCCTGGACACCGATGATCGTCCTGCTCGCGTTCGCATTCCTTGCCGGAGCCGCCACGGCCATCACGCCGTGCGTGCTGCCCGTCCTCCCGGCGCTGCTGTCCGCGAGCGCAACCGGCGGCCGCAGGCGGCCGCTGGGGATCGTCACGGGACTGGCCATCACGTTCACGATCACGATCGTCGGCGTCGCCACCGTCGTCGACGGTGTCGGAGTCGCAGACGAGACGCTGCGCACGGTCGCGATCTGCTGTCTGGTCCTGTTCGGGATCACGCTGCTCCTGCCAAGCGCCGGGCAGCGTCTCGAGGCGAGACTGGCCTGGCTGTCGCGCTTCGGGCCGCGCAGCGCCGGCAGCGGCTTCTGGTCCGGCCTGCCGGTGGGCGGCGCGTTGGGCTTCGTCTACGCGCCATGCGCGGGCCCGATCCTCGGAGCGGTCATCTCGGTCAGCATCTCGCGCGGCACGACCGCAGAGCTCGTCACGGTCGCAGTCGCCTACGCGCTGGGCTCGGCGCTCACCCTCCTGCTGCTCGGGCTCGGCGGCCGGCGCGTACTCGACGGGGTGCGCCGGGCGGGACGCGGGCCGGCGCTCCAGCAGGCGTTCGGCGCCGTCATGGTCATCACGGCCGTGCTCATGCTCGCCGAGCTCGACATCCGCTTTCAGAGCGCCATCGCCGACAAGCTGCCGAGCTTCCTCACGAACCCGACCCGCGCGCTCGAGCGCTCCGACGCCGTCGAGGGCAGGCTCGCGGACCTGCGCGGTAAGCCGAGGTTCGACTCGTCGCGCGAGATGCGCGTCGGCGCCGAGCCCAGGCGCGCCGCCGAGACCAAGCGCGTTGCCCACAGGGTCGCGCTCGCGGGCGTCAAGACGCCCGCGCTGCCGCGGCTCGGCCCGGCGCCCGACTTCAGCAAGCCCGGCAGCTGGTTCAACGCAAAGCCCCTGTCGATCCAGGCGCTGCGCGGGCGGGTGACGCTCATTGACTTCTGGACCTATACGTGCATCAACTGCCTGCGCACGCTTCCGTATCTCAAGGCCTGGAACGACCGCTACGCCCACCGCGGACTGACGATCGTCGGCGTCCACACGCCGGAGTTCGCATTCGAGCGCAAGGCGTCCAACGTCCGCGACGCGATCGCGCGCGAGGGGCTGCGCTACCCGGTCGTCCAGGACAACGAGTTCGGCACCTGGAACGCGTACGGCAACCAGTACTGGCCGGCGAAGTACCTCATCGATGCCAAGGGCCAGGTGCGCTACACGCACTTCGGCGAGGGCGACTACAAGGAGACCGAGGCCGCGATCCGCACGCTGCTCGCCGAGGCGGGCACGCGCGATGTCGGCGCGGCCGCTGCGCCCGGCCGCCAGCCGGCGACCGCCGGCCGTTACGCGACGCCCGAGACGTATCTCGGCTCGGCACGCGCCCGGAGCTTCTCCCCGGTCGGCCCGCGCGACGGCACGCACGACTACACGCCCTCCTCCCCGGGCCGGCTGGCGAGGGACACCTTGACGCTCGGCGGGCGGTGGGCCGTCGATCGCGAGTCGGCGCGCGCGGTCCGCGGCGCCACGCTCAGCGCGCGCGTGTTCGGCAGGTCCGTCTACCTGGTCATGTCCTCGCGCGCCAACCGGCCGCGCAGGGTGCGGGTGCTCCTGGACGGCGGCCCGATACCCCGCGCCGTTGCGGGCGATGACGTGACCGGCGCCACGGTCACCGTGCGCCGCCAACGCCTCTATCGCCTCGTGAGCCTCGACCGCGTCGAGGAGCACGTCCTGACGCTGCGCGTCCCTCCCGGCGTGAGCGGCTACGCGTTCACGTTTGGCTGACAGCGCCTTCCCAGCGTTCGACGCATTCGAAGCCCCTGTCCGATAGCGCCTAAGATTGCGCAGATGGAAGGTTCCGAAGCTCGATCCTGGCTGCGCTGCTATCGCTGCTGGTCGACAGACCTCGAGGTGCAGGTCCACTACGAGGGCATTCACAAGATCGATCCCGACACCGGCGAGCCCGCCGAGCCGATCGACGAGCTCCAGGAGGCGGTGGTGCAGTGCCTGGAGTGCATGCACGACCAGCCGCATCTCGGCTTCCACAACAACCGCGTCGAACCGATCGAGGACCGCTGGGAGCGGATGATCGCCGGCACGCCGTGGGTTGCCTCGTGCACGGTGACGGTCGACGCCGACGACGTCGAGACATGCTCCGGCCCCGAGGCGGGCGACGCGCTGTCCTACGCGGCGTTTGGCGATCACGGCACGCGCGAGTTCTTCACGCACGTGCGCTTCCACAAGCACGACGGCGACAAGATCGTCGTGCACCTGCTCGTCGAGCTCTACGCGCGCAACCCCGACGAGGCCACGCAGGTGCTCGAGGAGGCCGCCCGCGGGATGCTGGCGATCACGTCGCTCGCCGAAGAGTCACGTCCGCCGGCGGCCACCGGCGACAGCCGCCACTGATCACGGATAGATGCCCCGCAGCCGCGCCGCCTCCGCGACGCGCTCGATCGCGACCGACAGCGCCGCCGTGCGCCAGTCGACCTCGAGCCGGTCCACCGCGTCGGTGACGCGGCCGAAGGCGGCGCGCATCTGGCGGCGCAGGCGCTCCTCGACGTCGATCGCGTCCCAGCTGTAGCGCTGCTGGTCCTGAACCCACTCGAAGTACGACACGGTCACGCCGCCCGCGTTCGCGAGCACGTCGGGGATCACGGTGATGCCGCGCTCGCGCAGCATCTCCTCGCCCTCCGGTGTCGTCGGGCCGTTGGCGGCCTCGATGACGAGCCGGCAGTCGAGGCGGTCGGCGTTCTCAACGGTGATCTGTCGCGCGACCGCCGCCGGAATGACGACCTCGCACGGCACCTCGAGCACGCCGGCGCGCCCGACGTGGTCAGCGTCCGGATAGCCCGCCACGGAGCCGTGCTCCGCGACCCAGAGGTCGAGCGCGGCGACGTCGAGGCCGTCGGCGCGCACGACACCGGCGGTCGCATCGGAGATGGCCACGACGCGCGCGCCGATCGCGTGGAGCTCGCGCGCCGCGACGCCGCCGACGTTGCCGAAGCCCTGGATCGCGATGCGCGCCTCGCGGATCGGAAGCTTGATCCGATCGCACACCGCCTCGAGCACGTAGACGACGCCGAGCCCGGTGGCCTCGCGGCGACCGGGTGTGCCGCCGAGCACGAGCGGCTTGCCCGTGACGATGCCGGGAACCGAGTAGCCGACCTGCTGGGAATAGGTGTCCATGAACCACGCCATCTCGCGCTCGCCGGTCCCGATGTCAGGCGCCGGGATGTCCTGCTCGGGTCCGATGATCGGAATGAGCTCGGCCGCGTAGCGGCGCGTCATCCGCTCGCGCTCACCGTCGCTGAGCCCGTGGCTGTCGACGCGCACGCCGCCCTTCGCGCCGCCGTAGGGCAGGCCGAGCAGCGCGCACTTCCAGGTCATCCACATCGCGAGCGCCGCGCACTCCCCCAGCGACACGTCCGCGGCATAGCGAAAGCCGCCCTTCGTGGGGCCCATCGTCAGCGTGTGCTGAACGCGGTAGCCGGTGAACGACGTCGTCCGGCCGTCGTCCATGCGGACGGGAAAGTTGACGACGAGCGAGCGGCGCGGATCGCGCAGCCGCGCGCGGAACTCCTGATCGAGGGCAAGCAGGTTCGCTGCCAGGTCGAACTGCCTGGTCGACATGCGATACAGCTGGGAGTCCCACTCCGATCCCGGGGCGACGGAGCCCTCGCCCCTGGCGACGTCCACCCCGTGCGTGCTCATGAGCGCACGGTACCCGTCCGCGCTCGCGCGGACGCGATTGCGCTTGCGGTCACAGTGCGACGCCCGCCTCGCCGCACTGGGCAAGGCGGTCACCTGCTAGTGGGTCGCCCAGGAACGTTGTGCGTGAAACCCCGGGATGCCGGCGGCGCCAGGCAAGGACGCAGGATCGAAGGTGTGGCCGTGCCACATCGAGATCCGAGGACGCCGCCCTGGCGGTGATCGGCGCCCGAGGTTTCGGGTGCAACGTTCGTGGGTGGCCCACTAGCCGCGGCTCAGCGGCGCATCGCCTTCTTGCGGCGCCGCTGTCGCAGCCAGCGCTTGAATAGCGCAATCATCAGGCGTCGTTGAGGCGCTCCTCGAACGCATCGAGTTGGGCATTGATCTCGGCGGGCAGGTCGTCGCCGAACTTCGCCAGGAACTCGCGCACCTGCGGGAGCTGGGCCTTGAACGCGTCGGCGTCGACGGCGAGCACCCGCTCGAGGTTCTCATCGGAGATGTCCAGGCCGGTCAGGTCGAGCTCGCCCGCTGCCGGGACGATCCCGACCGCCGTCTCGATGCCCTCCGCCGTGCCCGCGCAGCGGCCGGCGATCCACGCGAGCACGCGCGAGTTCTCACCGAAGCCGGGCCACATGAACTTGCCCGACTCGTCCTTGCGAAACCAGTTGACGTAGAAGAGCTTCGGCAGCTGGGCGCCCTCGCGGGCGCCGATGTCGAGCCAGT
>JALZJA010000322.1 GCA_030860005.1 Actinomycetota bacterium | reverse complement strand
GCGCGGCTCTGCGCCGCGCCGAGCGCGAGCAGCAGGTCGCAGCGCCGCGGGACGTCGGCGCGCTCCTGCAGCCCGTAGGCCTGCAGCGCACGCTCGAAGTGCTCGCTGGCCTCCTCGTAGGCGACGAGCTCGAGCGCGCGCTCGCCCGCGCGCACCGAGTAGTCGATCGCCTTGGACAGCTCGCCCGCGGTGGCGGCGACGAAGAAGTGGTGGGCGAGCTCGGCGACATGCGGCTCGATGTCGGCCGCGTAGACCTCCTCGAGCGCGAGCCCGACGGCGCGGTGCAGCTGGCCGCGACGCTGCGGTCCGAGGTCGTCATAGAGCGTCTCGCGGATGAGCCCGTGCGAGAACGAGTAACCGCCGAGCGCGCCGGTGCGCTCGACCACGACCCCGGTCCCGACCGCCTCGCCGAGCGCGCGGTCAAGCTCGGCGGGCTCGAGCTCGCAGACGCGCTGGAGCGTGTCGAGACGGAAGTTGCGCCCGATCACCGCCGCGGTGAGCAGCAGGATGCGCGTGCTGTCGGGCAGCGGATCGAGGCGGTGGCGGATCGTCTCGCGCACACCGTCGGGGATGCGGACGCTGACGACCTTCGCCGCGTCGTCCAGGCGCCCCTCCGCGCTGAGCAGCCGGACGACCTCGTCGATGAAGAACGGGTTGCCCTCCGTGGCCTCGTGGATCGCGCGCACGACGCGATCGGCCGGCCGCGTTCCCGCGACGCGCTCGACGACGGCCGCGACGTCGCGCTCGCGCAGCCCGCGCAGCGGCAGGCGCTGGCCATTGCGGATGATGTCCGAGAGCGTGGCGGCGAGCTGCGGATCGAGGCGCGCCTCGGCCTCGCGGTAGGTGCCGATGACGAGGATCGGCGAGTCGCGCAGCTGCATCGCGAGGAAGCCCAGCAGCAGCAGCGACGGGTGATCGGCGCCGTGCAGGTCGTCGAGGATGATGACGAGCGGGCCTCCGGCCGCCGCCCCGCGCAGCAGCGACGTCACCGCGTCGAAGAGCTGGAAGCGGGCCGCGTCGGACTCGCCCGGATCGGCCTGCACGTCGTCGTGCGCGGCCCGCGGTTCCGGGCCCCAGGTCAGGTCGGGGATGAGGCGCCTCAGTCGCGCGGCGGCCTCGGGGCCGAGGGCGGCCGCCGTGCTCGTCACGTCGCGCTCGGTGGCGAGCCGGCGCAGGATGCGCAGCCACGGCCAGTACGCCGGTGCGCCGCCGCCGTCCCAGGCCCGGCCCCACAGCACGAGCGCTCCGCTCGCGACCGCCTCCGCGCCGGCCGCATCGGCCAGGGCGGTCTTCCCCACCCCCGGATCGCCCGCGACCATGTACAGCCCGCCGTGGCCTGCAAGCGCCCGCTCCAACCCCTGCCGCAGTTCGGCGAGCTCCCGGTCCCTCCCCACGAGTGTCGGGCCGAGCGTCACGAGCGGAGTCTACGGCCGTTGATCAACCATCTAGCCCCCGGCACCGACGACCCGGACGGGCCGGCGAACCCACACGAACTTCGACGTCGCGCTGGCCCGCTCATAGCGCTGGCGCGTGTCGAACTGCAGCGTCCAGCGGCCGCGCTGCGCGTTGAACGCGAACAGGCGGCGCCGCTTCGTGCGCAGGATGTGTCCGCACGTGCCGCGCGCCCTCCCGAGTCGGATCGTGCGGCGCAACTTCCCGTTGGGGCGCACGTAGTGCAGGTACACGCTGGACTTGCGCTTGAGCAGATTGAAGCCGCGGACATGGAAGCGCACGCGCAGCGTCGCGAGATTGCCCGCCCCCGGCGCGAAGTCGGCGAGCAGCTTCGTCGCGCGGTAGCGGACGACTGCCGTGTTCGCACCGTCGGTCGCGACGAGGTCGTAGCCGCGTTCGTGCGCTCGCGCCGGCAGCTTCGGCGTCCGGAACCTGACCTGGAACGCCCCCGCGGCGTCCGCGTACGCGCTGCCGAGGTTCGTTGCGTCGCGCGTGACGGTGATGAGGCTGTTCGGCGCAAAGCCGCTGCCGGCCGCCACGACATCGTCCTTCTCCTGATAGCAGCGGCTGAGGGTCTGAAGCGTCGCGGCCGCCGCCGGCGATGTGGCCGCGAGCGCAGCCGCCAGCAAGAGCACGAGAAAGCCGACCGGGCGCATCCATTTCGACGGTAGCGGATCGGCCGCGGACCGCATGCATCTCTCGGCCGCCCTCCGGATGGGATACAACCGTGTCTGGAAGCCACGCCCTGGACCCCGGAGGGGAAAATGCCGACCTACCTCATGCTCTCGACGCTGACCCCCGAAGGCGTCAGCACGATCAAGGACAACCCGCAGCGCATCAAGGAGGTCAACGACGAGGTCGAGTCCCTCGGAGCGCGGATCAGCTCGCAATGGGCGCTGCTGGGCCGCTACGACTTCCTCACGGTCGTCGAGGCCCCCGACGAGGCGACGATGACGCGCGTCTCGCTCGAGCTCGGCTCGCGCGGCAGCGCGCACTACGAGACGCTGCCGGCGATCCCGATCGACGAGTTCATCGAGTTCCTCGGGCAATCCGAGGGAGAGGGCTAGCGGGATCAGAGGCCGAGAATGAGCGCGAGTGCCTCATCGACGGCGCGCAGTTCGCCTGCCTCGAGACGGCCCGCCGATCGCCCGAGGCGTTGCGGATCCACCACCGTGGTCTGCTCGACGAGGACGCGGGTCTCGCGGTCATCGAGCGTGACCGTCGGTCGGAAGCTCGCCGGCCCGGCGCTCGTCGACGTGGGCGCGACCACCGTGGTGCTGAGCTCGAGGAACTCTTCCGCCTGCACGATCACCGCGTAGCGGGCGCCGCGCTGCTCATGACCGCGCGCGCCACGACGTGGTGGCAACCGAAAGACCTCACCGCGCACCATCTCAATCCGAAGGCGGCGGCGCCAGGTCGGTCATCTGCTCTCGGATGATGCGCATCTCCTCGCGATCGGCCTCGTCGGCTGCCACGCGCCGGACCTCCTCGCGAATCGCAGAGCGGACGCGTCTGCGCGCCGCCGTCTCGCGCAGCGCCGCACGCACCGCTTCGGAGTCCGTCATGCCGCCGGCGCGAACCACGTCGAGCGCCGCGGCGGAAGCGTCATCGAGGCGAACGTGAAGCGACCGCGCCATGGAGCAAGACCGTAGCACGAATCATGCTACGCGCCGGCCGCTCGTCTGTACGGCCACGACCGGGTGCTGGGCACCGACGACGAGTTCGACCCGATGGACGCGAAGTTCCGGCCGCGCGCCTCACGCGCAGCCGGCAGCGACGTCCAGCGCGACGCACAGCTCGGCTAGACGGGCGGGCGGCAGTCGGGTGATCCGCTCGGTCAGAAGCGCCTTGGGAACGGTCAGATGATGTCGAAGCTCAGCGCGCACTCGGTCGGCATGCCGTCCTCGGGACCCAGCCGCACCTGGGTAGCGATACCGCGGATCGTCCGGGTGGCCGGCGCGACGAGCAGTGCGCTGAGCACTGGGATCGCGGCTTGGCGCGTGAGGATCAAGCCGGGCCGCCGGCCACTGTCAGGCAGCTCATACCACCACACCTCGCCGCGATTCACCGCTCGGCAACCGCCTTCGGGCCAACGCTCACCGGTCAGCGTCCTCCCAGGGCTCGGTCGCGATCGACGTTCGGGTCGCCCATTCGGAGCCGAAGTCCTCGTCGGGCGGGATGCGGGTGTAGCTGTCGACGATCGCGGCGTCGATCACCGCGGCCGGGTCATCGGCCAAGTAGCGCTCGATGGCCTCGCGGATGAGGTCCGACCGCGAGCGCCGCGCGGCAGCCGCGCGGGAGTCCAGCCGGGCGATCAGGTCGTCGTCGAGCTGGACGAGAGCGGGGGTACGAGCCATCGCAATATGGTGGCATATCACCTGGACGGTGACCTGATCGAGACCTTCGTCGTCATGGAGCACGTCGCGCGAGACTTGATCTGGGACGGCGTGTCACGATGTAGCCAATGCGGTCGGTCTCGATTCGAGAGCGGGCGGATCGAGAGATTCGAGACGATCTCGACTCGGTCCGCGGTTGAGGGTCCTCGTCGTCGGCGCCGGAGGTCGCGAGCACGCGCTCGTGCGGGCGCTCGCCCGCTCGCCGCGCGCGCCGGAGCTTTTCTGCGCGCCGGGCAACGCCGGAATCGCCGCCGACGCTCGGCTGCTCGACGTCGCCGTCGACGATGTCGCCGGCCTCGCCGACGCCGCGCAGGAGCACGGCTGCGAGCTCGTCGTCGTCGGCCCCGAGGCGCCGCTCGTCGCGGGACTCGTCGACGAGCTCGCGGAGCGCGGGATCGCCGCCTTCGGCCCGACGGCGGATGCCGCGCGGCTCGAGGGGTCCAAGGCGTTCGCCAAGGAGGTCATGGAGGCCGCCGGCGTGCCGACCGCGCGCTGGACCGCGGTCGCGGACGTCGACGCCGGCATGGCCGCGATCGAGCGCTATCCGGTCGTCCTGAAGTTCGACGGGCTGGCAGCCGGCAAGGGCGTCGTCATCGCGCAGGACGCCGACCAGGCACAGGTCGCGCTGGAGGAGTTCCTCGTCGCGCGGCGCTTCGGCGCCGGGGCGGTCGTCGTCGAGGAGCATCTCGAGGGCGAGGAGCTGTCGCTGCTGGCGCTGTGCGACGGCGAGCGCGCGATCGCGATGGCCCCCGCGCGCGACTACAAGCGGATCTTCGACGGCGACGAGGGGCCGAACACCGGCGGAATGGGCGCCTACTCGCCCGTCGGTGAGATCGATCCCGAGCGATTGCAGGAGATGGCGGCGCTCGTCCATCAGCCGGTCGTCGACCTGCTGCGCGTGCGCGGCACGCCGTTCTCGGGGGTTCTGTACGCGGGGATCATGCTCACTGCGGACGGACCGAAGGTCCTCGAGTACAACGCGCGCTTCGGTGATCCGGAAACGCAGGCGGTGCTGCCGCGGTTGAAGACCGACGTGCTGGATGTGCTCGAGGCGGCGGCGCGGCCCGGCGGGCTGGCCGGCGTCGAGCTTGACTGGAGCGAGGACTGGGCCGTGACGGTCGTGCTCGCGAGCGCCGGCTACCCCGCGTCGTCCTCCTCGGGCGACGTCATCAGCGGCCTCGATGACGTGCCGCAGGACGTCGAGGTCACGCACGCGGGCACGGCGGCCCGCGACGGCGAGATCGTCACCGCCGGCGGCCGCGTGCTGAACGTGACGGCGCTCGGCGCGAGCCCGCGCTCCGCTCGCGACGGCGCCTATGCTGCTGCGCAGCGAATCGGCTTCGCTGGGCGCCAGCTACGCGCCGACATCGCCCAGGGCGCCGTGGAAAGGGGTTGACCACTGCTGCCGGTCGCGTCGCGAGCGTCGGTCCGTAAGGCAAACGCTCAGTCGGGTGCGACGATACGAAGCAACAGCGTGGCGATCTTCCGATGCGTCTGCGCATCGACTGAGCCCCAGCGCTCAACGAGTCGCGCCCGGTCGACTGCTCGGACCTGATCGACCAACGCAAGACTCCATTCGCGAACGCCGCCGTTGGGCGGAACGATCTCGACATGTAGCGGCGAACCGCGGTCTCGAGTGGTCAGCGGAACGCAGAAGCAGAGCCCCCACCCGCTCGCGTTGAAGGCTTGACGCGAGATCACG
>JALZJA010000320.1 GCA_030860005.1 Actinomycetota bacterium | reverse complement strand
ACGGCAGACGCCACAGCCGCCTCAGCTGACTCCCGGCTGGGCGATTGACGTCGCTGGATGCGGGTACGCCAAATTGGAAGTCTCAATTCGAGGAGGAGGAGAACCTCACGTGGCAACCGAAATCAATGAATCCTTCGACGTTCCAAATCCCGATCAGGCCTGGGGCGTCATCACCGACATCAACAAGCTCATCCCGTGCGTGCCCGGCGCGTCGGTCACCTCGGCCGACGGCGCGACGAAAGCCCAGGCCGAGATCGAAGTCGACATGGGTTCGATGAACATGAAGTTCAGTGGCCCCGTCGAGATCGTCGAGCAGGACGACAGCGCTAAGAAGGCCGTCGTCAAGGCGAGCGCCAAGGACGAGAGCGGCCAGAGCAACGCCGACGGCACCGTGACGATCACGCTGGGCGGAGACGGCGGGAAGGTCGCAGGCACCGCCAACGTCACCGGCAAGGCGGCGTCGATGGGCGAGGGCACGGTCCAAGCCGTCCTCAAGCAGCTCATCCAGGGGTTCGGGGCGAACCTCGCGAAGGCGTAGACAGGATCGCGGCCGACCGTCAGGCGCCAGCCGGGCGGTCGCCGATCCAGTAGCGCGGACCGGGCCCGAGCTGGGAGGCCCGGTCCTGCGGATTTGCCAGCCGGCAGCGCGCCAGCGACAGGCAGCCGCAGCCGATGCACTCGGTCAGCCCCTCCTTGAGCCGCTGGAGTTCCGCGATCCGGTCATCGATGCGTGCCGTCCAGCCGCGCGACAGGCGCGACCAATCGCTCTTGTTCGGTGCGCGCTCGGGTGGGAGCTTTGCCAGCTCGGCGCCGATCTCGTCGAGCGTGAGCCCGACGCGCTGAGCGAACACGATGAACGCGATGCGCCGCAGGACCGGACGGCCATAGCGGCGGTGACCCGAGCCGGCCCGCTCGGACTCGATCAGACCGCGCTCCTCATAGAAGCGAAGCGCGGAGGCGGCGACGCCGCTGCGGCTCGACACGTCGCCGATCGTCATCAGGTCGGGCATGAGGCTCCTTCTGGGCCGCTGAGTTCGAGTTAGCTTGAGCTTACTGCCGTTCTACGAGCCCCTCGCGCACGGCGTACAGCGCCGCCTGCGTGCGGTCCGACAGGCCGAGCTTGCCGAGGATGTTGCCGACGTGGGACTTGACGGTCTTCTCGGCGACGCCGAGCTCGAAGGCGATCGCCTTGTTTGCGCGCCCGCGCGCGATGAGCGCGAGGACCTCGCGCTCGCGCGCCGTGAGGTCCCCGTGGCGCTCGGCGCGGGCGCCGTCACGCTCGCCCTCTGACAGCTCGCGCAGGACGCGCGCTGCGACGGCCGGATGCAGCTGCGAGTCGCCGCCGTCGACCGTCCGGATCGCGCGGACGAGCTCGGCGGGGGCGACGTCCTTGAGCAGGTAGCCCGCGGCGCCCGCCCGAACGGCCGGCAGCATCTTGTCCTCGTCGAGGAAGCTCGTCAGGACGAGCACGCGTGCCGCGGGAACGCGCTCGCGCAGGCGCTCGATCGCCGCGACGCCGTCGAGCTTCGGCATGACGAGGTCCATGAGCACGACGTCCGGCTCGAGCTCGGCGGCCGCGTCGAGTGCCTGCTCTCCGTCAGCGGCCTCGCCGACGACCTCGATGTCGTGCTGGAGCTCCAGGAAGGTGCGCAGGCCCTGGCGCACGACCGCGTGGTCGTCGGCGATCAGCACGCGGATCACGCGGGAACCCGCAGGCGGATGGTCGTGCCCGCGCCAGGCCCGGACTCGATCGCAAGCGCTCCACCGGCCGCGCGCGCGCGCTCGGCCATCGTCGTCAGCCCGAGCCGCCGCGAGCGGACCGCGGGCCCGTCGGCGTCGAAGCCCGAGCCGTCGTCTGAGACCGTCAGCGTGAGGCCGTCGGGCTCGGAGCGCAATGCCACCTCGATGTGCTCGGCATCCGAATGGCGCAGGGCGTTGTGGAGCGCCTCCTGGGCGATGCGGAAGGCCTCGCCCTCGACGCGCCGCGCGACCGGAAGGTCACCGCTGACGGCCAGCGCGATCTCGCGCCGGTGCGCGCGGCGCAGCACGTCGACGTGCTTGGCGAGCGCGACCGCCAGGCCCTCGGCCTCGAGCGCCGGCGGGCGCAGCTGGGCGATCATCGAGCGCAGCTCCTCCATCGCCTCGCGCGCGAGGTCGCGCACGCGCTGAAGCTGCTCGCCGGCGCCGGCGACGTCCTGGTGCAGCAGCGCCGCGCCCGACTCCGCCGCGAGCACGACGCCGAAGAGCTTCTGCGTGACGGCGTCGTGCAGCTCTCGCGCGAGCCGGTTGCGCTCCTCGACGATGTTCAGCTCGCGGCTGCGCTCGTGCAAGCGCGCGTTCTCGATCGCCAGGCCGGCGTGTGCGGCGAACGTCTCGATGAGCGCCTGGTCGCCGTCGGAGAACTCGTCGGCGGCCTCCTTGTCGGTGAGGTAGAACGCGCCGACGATCGCGCCGCGCGAGAGGATCGGCACGCCGAGGAACGAGCCCATCGACGGATGCGCGGCCGGCCACCAGCCGCGAAAGCGCGGGTCGCGGCGGATGTCGCTCGTGCGGTGCGGGCGCTCGGACTCGAGCATCGCGCCGAGCAAGCCATGCTGGCGCGGCAGCTCGCCGAGCGACGCGATGAGCTCGTCGCTCATCCCCGAGGTGATGAACCGCGCGAAGCCGCCGTCGCCGTCGGGCACGCCGATCGCCGCGTAGCGCGCGCCGGCCAGCTCGCGTGCGGCGTCGACGAGCTTCTGCAGCACGGGCTCGACCGCGTGCTCGGCGGCGATCGCCAGGACGGCGTCGCTGAGCGCAGCGGTGGCCCGGGTGGCGGCCATGGGCTGATGGTAGGGCGGGGTGGAGCGATAGCGTGGTCGTCCATGGCCGCCGAACACGTCGTCTGCCTCGTCACCACTCCGCCCGACCAGGCGCGGCCGATCGCGGAGGCGATCGTCGACCGCCAGCTCGTCGCCTGCGTGAACGTCGTCCCGCTCGTGCACTCGGTGTACCGCTGGGAGGGCAAGGTCGAACACGACGACGAGTCGCTGCTCGTGATCAAGACGAGGCGCGACGCCGTCGCGCCGCTGACCGATGCCGTCCGCGAGCTTCACCCGTACGAGAACTTCGAGCTCGTCGCGTTCGACATCGCGGCCGGGGCGCCCGCGTATCTCGACTGGATCGCGGGTTCCGTCGAGCTGCCCGGCTGAGTATCCTCCGGTACGTGAGCGCCGCCGTCATCGCCGCCAGCCCCAACATCGGCCTCATCTTCAGCTGGGTGATCCTGCTGCCAGGGTTCGCGATGGGCCTGATCGTCGTCGCGGTCGTCACCGCCCGCGGCGAAAAGGCCGAGGACGAGAAGCTCGCCGGCCGCTGGGGGCCTCGGGCGCAACGCTCCGACGATTAGGCCGTGAGGCTCGCCGACGCCTTTCGCGATCCGGTCGTGCGCCCCCAGGTCGACGACCACGACTTCCTGCTGCGCTGCTCGTGCGGAACCGAGCAGCGCCTGAACGTCATGACGATCTGCGAGTGGGACGACATCACGCTCTACGACTGCGCCGTGTGCGAGAACAGCATCGTCGGGGTGATGACGAGCGACCCGATGACCGAGCTCCTCGCTCCGGCTCCGATGACACGCCGCCAGGAGCCGGGCGGTCATCGCCTCAACGGCTACCTCATCGGGTCCAAGGTCGACGTCGTGCTGCGCTCCCCCGGGAGCGCCGAGGACGAGGTCCTCATCCCGGCGACGCCGAACTTCTTCGTGCAGTACCGCCACCTGTAGGCGACGGCGTGCGATCGTCAGCCGCGTGAGCGGCGGCGCGCCGACGGCTTCGCGCTGGCGGCCCGGACCGAAGCGTCTCGCGCGCCTGCTGCTGGGGCTCGCGATCTTCGGCGCCGGCGAGGCGCTGCTCGTCGCATCCGATCTGGGCAACGCGCCCTGGACGGTCCTCGCCGAGGGCGTCGGCGACCACACCACGATCGGCGTCGGAGCCGCCACGGTCGCGCTGAGCCTGCTCATCCTGCTCGCGTGGATCCCTCTGCGCCAGGCTCCCGGGCTGGGCACGATCCTCAACGCGCTCCTCGTCGGGATCGCGCTGGGGCTCGTGCTCGAAGGCGTTTCGACGCCCGACGAGCTCGCGTGGCGCTACGCGTTCGTCGGCATCGGGATCACGCTCGTCGGTCTTGGCAGCGGGCTCTACCTCGGATCGCGCCTCGGCCCGGGGCCGCGCGACGGCCTGATGCTCGGCCTGCACCGCCGCACCGGTGTCTCGGTTCGCCTGGCGCGCACAGCGCTCGAGGTCTCTGTCGTCGCCGCCGGCGCGCTGCTCGGTGGCACCGCCGGTATCGGCACGCTCGCGTTCGCGCTGCTCATCGGCCCCGCGGTGCAAGCGGCGCTCCTGCTGCTGCGCAGCGCGCCGGCAGTCGAGCTGTGAAGGGCGGCGCGAGCGGGTACGCCGCGACCCAAGATCGACGTTGGTCATTCGCTCCGCGTCGGCCCATGCGGGCTGGACCTATGGAGCAGCAAATCGTTAACGGAGCCGCCGGCTACTGCTTCGCATGGAAGGCGGTAGTGGCGCGACGCCGCGCGGCACGACTGCTCCTCGCGCAAAGCGATAGTCGAGCCGTCGAGGCGTCTCAGCCAGTCCGTCCCGTCTCTGAGCGAGAACCCGCGAACGCAACGCGCGAACAGCGACACCGCTGCCCCGCTGGAGTCGCGGGTGTGTGTCCCGCATCAGCCTGGCTCGCCGCCTCGCCAGCAAAGGGCGGGCTTGCCCCGCGACGCATCGGCCGGCCTCAAGCGACTGGCGTCCCGATCAGAAGCAGAAGCGGCTCAAACCCGTCGATTTTTTAAAGCAGGGCTCGCGCGCTTCCGCCTCGCAGAAGAGCAAGAGATGCGCTGGCAGAGAACACGCGCGGGCCACGGCCTCTTCGACCAGCGGTTCGAGGGAGGGCGCAGTGGCAGGAACCAGCGGTGGGCCGTAGATGACTAGGACGTCAACGTCGTCGGGCCGCTCTCCTTCAACGGCGCTGCCGAAGAGGTACACGGCACGCACGCCTTGCACTCGCACGAGCGCGGACTCGAGCTCAGTTGCGAGGCGCGCGACCCTTGGCGAACTCATGTAAGGCGCTCATGAGGTCGCCGCGTAGCATCACCGTGACCACCTCGTCGCTTGCCGCCTCCTCTTCCGCCTGGCTGCTGAAGTGGTTCCACATGCTCGCGGAGACGATGATGTCCACGTCAGGATGCCCCGCGCGAAGGATCGCATAGTCCGACGCGCTGAAGGTGTAGACGTCAGTGATGAAGACCCGCACGACGGTGCCGTTCGTCAGCGTCACGTCCCAGCGGTTCGGAGATAACTTCTCGACACCGCGCACCTTCGTGTGATCGTCCATCAACTTCTCAAAGACGTCCTGGCTCGCGAAGGACGGATATGAATCCCACCTGGCTGCGGTCACACCAAGAAGTGTAGGCCACATAAGATGGCCTGGACTAGGTGAAAAGCTCCTGGAAATGCTCAGGAAAGCGCGGCGCGCCGGCACGCCAACGACCGGAGGTGTAGTTCAGGTCTAGCGCGGCCGCGTGCACGCGAAAGTCCTCGACGGCCGCCAACTCATCCTCGTTGAGCAGCTGCCGGTTGGCGTCGATGAGCTCGAGCATCCGGCGATTGTTCGGGATGATCGCCTGGACGACGCGATCCTGCCACTGCGCCGCCGCCTCACTCACCGGATCGTCGGCGGAACTGCTCTCTGGACCGAGGTTCCGCCAGATGCCGTGATTCTCGTCCAAGAGGCGCGCGACGCTCGCGTTCAACTCTTCGCGCGCCTCGAAGGTCGGAATCGCCGCGCCGTGCCGAACGCGACGCTCGTGATCCCGCTTCCACTGGTGGAGGACCTCCGACGTAAAGACATCGGTCGCGTTCATGTCGTCGACCATGTCGTGGCAGGTCGGGCAGAGCAGGATGATGTTCGATCCGTCGTTACGAGCCTCAAGCGGCATTGCGGCGTCACCTCGAGGGCCCTCCGGCGACTGCGCGATGATGTGGGCGAGTTGGTCGATCGTGGCGACACGTCCAACGGCGATCGGCGGGAACAAATCGCGCCGGCATGATGGGTTGGCGCAGTAGCCGCCGGATCGCGCTCCCACCATACGAGCGATTGGCGCCGGAATCTTGACTCGCGGCCTGCGGCCTCTTGGAAACACGTCGTGGGCCCGCACTCTATGCCAAGCACTAGGGAGTGCGAACGACGCAGTTGTAACGAAACCCTCGCAGTCACGTCCGAATGGACGGTAGGTGCCAAGCCGGACGCTGCCACGCTTCCGCTTTCGCGTGGCGGGAGAAGGCGGCTCCGGCCGCCGCGCACTTCCGCGATGGGACGAAACGCAGCAGCGCGATCGGCGCTCAAGGCGCAGGCTCCGGCGTGAGTTCTTTGCCGCGTTGCCTGACGGCAGAGGTCCTTGTGATGGGCGGCGTCAAGACGACGACGGCGACCTCCAGCGTGTTTGTCGGCGGC
>JALZJA010000341.1 GCA_030860005.1 Actinomycetota bacterium | reverse complement strand
GACGATGTCGGGTACTCGCAGGAAGCCGGGGCGGCTGGGGCCGTTCGTGGAGGGCTACCGCGTCTGGTTGTTGGAGGCGGGCTACACGCCGCAGACGACGCGCGGGATGCTGATGGTGTTGGGGCAGCTGGGTCGCTGGATGGCCCGCGAGGGCGTCGAGGTCGGGCAGGTCGACGTCGCCGCGGTCGAGTCGTTCCTGGGTTCGCGGCGCGCCGACGGGTACCAGCGGGTGCTGACCGTTCGCGCGCTCGCGTCGCTGCTGAGGTATCTGCGCGATGTCGGCGTGATGGTGCCCGAGGACGACGCTCTGGGCCGCTCGCCGGTCGAGGTGCTGGTCGGCGATTATCGGGAGTGGCTGGTCCTCGAGCGTGGGCTGGCCGCTTCGACGGTGCTGCGCTACGAGGTGCTGGCGCGCCGGTTCTTGACCGCGCGAGTGTCGTGCTCGGACGAGCTGGGCGTGGCGGACCTCAGCGGCCCGGACGTGTCGGCTTTCCTGCTCGGGGAGTGCGAGCGCGTGTCGATCGCCTCGGCGAAGGGCAAGGTCGCCGAGCTGCGGTCGCTGTTGCGGTTTCTGCACGTGCGCGGGTTCACGGCGATCGCGTTGGCGGACTCGGTGCCCTCGGTCGCGGGCTGGCGCGAGACCGAGATCCCGGCGACGATGCCTCGCGCGGACATCGAGCTACTGCTGGCGTGTTGTCAGCGCTCGACGCTCGCGGGCGCGCGGAACTTCGCGATCTTGATGCTGCTCGCGCGACTCGGGCTGCGGTCGGTCGAGGTCGCACGGCTCGAACTCGGCGACCTGGATTGGCGGGCCGGCGAGCTCGTCGTGCGCGGCAAGGCCCGGCGCGAGGACCGGCTGCCGCTGCCCGACGATGTCGGGCAGGCGCTCTCGGCCTATCTGTCGCTGCGGGGCCGTCGGGACTCGCGGCGGGTGTTCTTGACGCTGAAGGCGCCCAGGCGCCCGATCCGCGCTGATCTCGTCGGCGATGTCGTGCAGCGAGCGTGCCTGCGGGCCGGCGTTGCGCACGTCGGCGCGCACCGGCTGCGCCACGCGCTCGCCAGCGACTTGCTGGCCCACGGCGCGACGCTGACCGACATCAGCCAGGTCCTGCGCCACAGCGACCTCGCGACGACGGCGATCTACGCGAAGGTCGATCTCGGGCGCCTGCGTCAGGTTGCGCAGCCCTGGCCGGGAGCCGCACGATGACCGCGCTCGGGCAGCATCTCGACGAGTACTTGCGGTTGCGGCGCATGCTCGGCCACCGCCTAGCCGACGCGCACCGACTGCTGCCGCGGTTCGTCGACCGTCTCGACGCGGATGGCATCGAGTTCGTGACGGTCAGGGTGGCGCTGGCGTGGTCGCTGGAGCGCGAGGTTCCGGCCGGCAGCACCGTCCCCGGCCAGCGGATGATGGCTGCGCGCGGATTCGCGCGCTACCTGTCGGGGATCGATCCGCGGACCGAGATCCCGCCGGCGGGGATCATCCCGATCCCGAGGCGCTGGCGGCCACCGTTCATCTACAGCGACGCTGACGTGCTGGCGTTGATCGACCAGGCGCGCTGGTCGATCGCGCAGCCGTTGCGGGCCGCGACCTACGAGACGCTGATCGGGCTCCTCGCCGCCAGCGGCATCCGGGTCGGCGAAGCGCTGCGTCTTGACCGGGGCGACATTGACTACTCGACCGGGGTGCTTCAGGTCCGTCGCTCGAAGTTCGGCAAGTCCCGCCAGGTGCCGCTGCTGCCAAGCACCGTCGACGCGCTGCAGCGCTACGCCCGCCGCCGCCAAGCGCTCTACCCGCACCCGAGCACCGAGAGTTTCTTCATCTCGCTACGCGGCACGAGAGTCATCTACGAGTGCGTCTGGCCGACGCACCGCAAGCTCTGCGTGCTCGCTGGGGTCGGCGCCGGCTCGCTGGTCCCCCCGAGAATTCACGACTTCAGACACACTTTCGCGGTTCGCGCGCTGCTGGGTTGGTATCGCGACGGCGTTGACGTGCAGTCGCGGTTGTCGTGGCTGTCGACCTACCTCGGGCATTGCGAGCCCCGTTACACCTACTGGTATCTGTCAGCCGCGCCGGAGCTGCTCGCTCACGCCGCCCGCCTGCTCGACGACACGCAACCGGTGCCGTCATGACCGCGGTCGCCCCGACGCTGCAAGCGTTCTTCACCGACCGCCTGGCCCGCCAGCTGCAGGCCAGCCCGCGCACGATCGCGTCCTACCGAGACACGCTGCGGCTGCTGCTGTGCTTCACGCACGACAGCACCGGCAAGCAGCCGGCCCAGCTGGAATGGGATGACCTCGACGAGCCGCTGATCTCCCGGTTCCTCGATCACCTCGAGACCGACCGCGGCAACAGTCCCAGGACCCGGAACCTGCGACTGACCGCGATCCGGTCGCTGTTCAAATACGCCGCGCTGCGTCACCCCGAGCACGCCAACCTGATCGCCCGGGTCCTCTCGATCCCGCCCAAACGCCATCAGAAACGCACCGTCACGTTTCTCACCGGATCCGAGGCGAGGGCCCTGATCGACGCGCCCGACCGGTCGCGCTGGGAAGGCCGCCGCGACCGCGCGCTGCTGACGCTCGCGATCCAATCGGGCCTGCGCGTCTCCGAGCTCATCAGCCTGGACTGCGGCGACGTCGCGCTGGGCACCGGCGCGCACGTCCGCTGCGAAGGCAAAGGCCGAAAGCAACGCGCGGTGCCGCTCACCGCGCCCGCCCAAGCCGTCCTGGCGACCTGGCTGACCGAGCGAGCCGGCCGCCCGCACGACCCGCTGTTCTGCACCCGCACCGGCCGCAGGCTCAGCCGCGACGCGATCGAGCAGCGCGTCAGCACCCACGCCGCCACCGCGACACAACGATGCGCATCGCTGACCGCCAAGCAACTGCATCCGCACGTGCTCCGCCACAGCTGCGCGATGTCGCTGCTGCAAGCCGGCGTCGACACCACCGTGATCGCGCTCTGGCTCGGACACGCCGACGTCCGCTCAACCCAGCCCTACCTGCACGCCGACCTCACGATCAAGGAGCGCGCGCTCGCGCTCGTCGCCCCGACCGACATCAAGCCCGGCCGCTACACGCCCCCCGACGCCGTGCTGGCCTTCCTCGAAGGCCTGTGACTATGCCGACAGTCGCGTCGACCACCCGCGCGCGAGATCGCCCTCACGCACGCAGTTCACGATCACCGCCTGCGACGTGTCGGCATAGTCGCGCTGTCGGCATAGGTCGACGATCAGTCAGCGGGATGCGTTGCAGCTTGTCAAGCTCGCTGTCCAGGCGGCCGTGGCGTTGGGCGTCGGCGAGCAGGGCGACCCACTCGGTGGCGGTTTTGAACGCGACGCGTTGGCCGGCCAGGCAGGCGCGGATGCCCAGCGCGATCGCCAGGTGTGTCTTGCCGGTGCCCGGCGGGCCGAGCAGGACGATGTTCTCCTTGCCGGCCAGGAAGTCCAGCTGGCCGAGATGCAGCACCGTGTCGCGTCGCAGGCTGGCTTGGAAGGCGAAGTCGAACTCCTCGATCGTCTTGCGCGCGGGGAAACGAGCGGCCTTGATGCGGCTCTGGCCGCCGTGGCTGTCGTGGCGGTCGGGCTCGGTCTTCAGCAACGCGGCGGCGAACTGCGCGAATGACCACTCCTCGGCGCGGGCCCGATCGGCGAGCTTGGGCAGCGCCCGGGCCGCGGCCGGTGCTTTGAGCTGGCGGAAGAGGTGCGTCAACTCGCTGGTGGCGCGGCTCATGCGATCAGCGCGTCATAGCGGTCAAGCGGCCGGACCTCGACCTGGGTCTCGCCCGGCGCCTGGCGATCGGCCTTCAGCGCGCGGGCGTGCTCCAGCGCGGTGATCGTGCGGTGCCGCGCGAAGATCCTGGCGTGGCGGCAGGCGATCTCGCCGGTGTCCAAGGCGACGGCGAGGATCTCGCGCTGACCGGCGCGCACCTCGACGCGGCGACCGACCAGCCCAGGGTCCAGCGAGTAG
>JALZJA010000291.1 GCA_030860005.1 Actinomycetota bacterium | reverse complement strand
CGTCGTGGCGCTACGACGCGCCTCGCGAGCGCGGCGCGCAGGGCGCGGGCTCGATCCATCACGTCGCATGGTCGGCCGCCGACGACGCCGAGCTCGAGCGCTTCCGCGCGATCGCCGCCGAGGCGGGCGCGCACCCCACGCCGATCATCGACCGACAGTACTTTCACTCGGTCTACTTCCGCGAGCCAAGCGGCGTGCTGTTCGAGCTCGCATCGCGCGACATCGGCTTCACGGTCGACGAGCCGCTCCAGACGCTCGGCGAGGAGCTCAAGCTTCCGCCGCAGTACGAGGCCGATCGCGAGCAGCTCGAGCGGCGCCTGACGCCGGTTTCCAACCCGCGGGCCGCGAGCTCCGCATGAGCGAGGACCTGATTCACCAGGTGCGCGAGGCCGCCGGCGAGCCGGTGGGCGCGCTGATCCTGCTGCACGGCCGCGGCGCCGACGAACACGACCTCGTTGCGGTCTTCGACGTCCTTGATCCCGAGCGCCGGCTTGTCGGGCTGACGCCCGGCGCGCCGCTCCCAGGCCCAGGCGGCGGCCGCTGGTGGTACCACGTGCAGCGCGTCGGCTTCCCGGATGCCGCGACGTTCCATTCTTCCTTTCCGCAGCTGACCGGCTTCGTCGACGACTGGCTCGCCGAGCGCGGCATCGGCTGGGAGCGCACGATCATCGGTGGCTTCTCGATGGGCTGTGTCATGTCCTACGCAACCGCGCTCGCCCCGGGTCGCCCGTCCCCCGCCGGCATTCTCGCGATGAGCGGCTTCATACCAACCGTCGAGGGCTGGGAGCCCGAGGTCGACGGCCGTGCCGGACTGCCGGTGTTCCTCACCCACGGCGCGCGCGACCCGGTCATCCCGGTCGAGTTCGCACGTGACGCGCGGGCGCGACTCGAAGCCGCGAGGCTCGATGTCGAGTACCACGAGCACGGAGGCGGCCACAACCTCGACCCGCCGACGGTCCCCGCGATGAAGGCGTGGACGCAGGCGCGCGTGGCGGCCCTCGAGGCCGCGCCGCGCGGCTGAGCAACACACTAGGGCTGCGCTGCAGCGAGCGTGGGAGGGCGTCGGCGGGGGTGTCGCGGCGCGGGCTCGATCCCGAGCATCGACCTGAGGCCGCTCTCGTCGCAGTCGTCGAGCAGCCCGCGCAGCTCGAGCTCGCCGCCGGTCGCGCGCAGGACCGTGCCCGGCCATGCCCGCTGGCGATATGAGGGGCTGTTGCGAATCCGCCTGTCCCAGACCCACGCGCCGGAGTTGAAGATTCGGTAGCGCCCGCCGGGCGTGACGGCGCCGTCAATCGGCCGGTGCGTGTGGCCGAAGACGACGGTTCCCGGCTCGACATCGAGGTTGTCGCAGACGGTCTCCATCGCCCCGAGCACCTGCGCGAGCGGCGCGTCGAGCGGCTCGAGCAGCTCATGGCTCTCACCGCGCCCGGCGATCGAGCGCGCGAAGCCGACGACCTGGCGTGAGGCACGCTGGGGCGCGCGCGCGATCGTCACGACGCTCCCGAGCCAGCGCTCGAACTGCTGCTGGGCGCGCTTGCCGGAGGGCAGGTTGGCCATCTCGTACATGAGCTCGTAGAGCGGAGCGATGAGCGCCTCGTAGTCGGCGACCGAGAGCCGCTCCCCCAGACGCGAGCTGGAGCCGGTCAGCGACCAGGCGAGGCGTTCGATCAGCCGCGAGCTCGAGGACGCGGCGTGGGCGGCGATGTAATGGCCATGGGTGATGCGCATGCCGTCCAGCTCGCACAGCGGATACGGGCAGATCACGTCAACGTCACGGCACAGCGAGCGCAGCAGCCGCTCGGCCGGCGTCACCCGGAACGGTGCGGGGGGCGGCGTTCCCAGCACCTCGCAGAACCGCCGCTCGTCGCCCGCCAGCGAGACGAGGTGGTGGTCGTGGTTACCCAGAACGTAGTGAACGCGCGCAACGTGGCGGTTGACCAGCGCAAGGAACGGCCGCGCAGCATCGACGGCCTCGCGCAGCGTGGCGAACACGAGCTCGAGCAGGTCGCCGTTGATGACGAGCTCGTCAGCCCACGCCAGCTCGGGCTCGATGCGCTCCAGCGCGGCTGGGGCGCTGAGCAGATCATCGCCGGATCCGAAATGCAGGTCGGAGATGATGAGCCGACGGACCGCCATGTCCCACTGAGCCCCTTGTGTCTGGCACGGGCGTCATTCGTGCCCGTTTGCGAGCCGTTGTACCTGCTCAGGACGCCACGCACATCGGTGTTGTCCGCACACATCTGTGCGGCTAACGGCCGATCCGCGTGCGCAGACCTTCTCGCTCGATGCGCAACTCGCCCGCGCTGTCGAGCGCGGGAACCCAGCGATGGGGGTCGTGGCGAACACGGGGCGCATGGCGCACCTCGCGCGACACGATGCCCATTCGGCGCCGCTCAGCGGGCGGTCGTGTCGCCTGTGCCGCGCCATAGGCAGCAACTTCGACAGGACCCGCGACCCCAGCGCGACCACTTGCGCCAACCCACCGGTGTGGATTTCGTTCGTCGCCGGCACCGATCGCCTGAACACAGACCGTCGAGCTCCCCGTCGGCGATTGCCATCGCAGCGGCGACGTAGCGCTCGCTGACGTCCACGCTGCGCACCCTGGACATCGCGGCGCGCTCGGCGCGCGGCAATCGCGCCCGTCCGGGTCGCTAGGCGGAAGTCGCGACCTTGGCGGTCTTCGTGGCCGCCGACAGCGCCGATCCCGTCGTCTTGGCGGAGATCTTGAGCGTGCCGCCCTTGCTCTTCAGCCGCGTAGTCGCGGACTTCGTGAGCTTCACGGTTACCGTCTTCGTCGCGCCGCGCACGACGGTCGCGGACCTGCTCTTCGTGGCCTTCTTGCCGGCAAGCTTGCCGCTGAGCTTGACCTTGCAGGACGAGGCCGCCGCCGTCGGGCAGCGGAGCTTGATTTTCGCGCTGCGGCGGTTCTTGGCGACCTTGACCGACTTGATCGTCGCGCGGGTCGCGCCCTGCGAGCCGTTCTGGCCCGTGTTCGAGGAGCCACAGCCGCCGCTCACCCAGCGGGCGAGCTCGCGGTCGACCTCGAAGCGCAGGTCCGGGGCGTAGACGTCGACCTCGGAAGTGATCTGGCTCTTGACGTAGTCAAGCTGCGACCTGCTGAACCGGCAGGACGTGATGTCGCCGTCACCGGCGAAGTCCGTGACCACGGCGGTCAGATCCTCGGCGGGACCAGCCGAGGCGGTGGGAGCGAGGAACGCGCCGGCGAGGATGGTCGCGACGATCGCGGCCGGAGTCACGCGGCGTAGGAGCGAGGAAGCCATACGAACGCCATCGGCGTGTCGCCTCCGAAGCTTGAGCAGTCAGCGCCCCGATCGCCGGATCGCGGGAGTCAGGCGCCCTCACGCCACGCGAAGCGGACACCGCTGTCGAGCGCACTTGGTGGACGAGCCGCAGCCACGATATTCGTACCGTTGACTTCAGGCTTACTTGAACTTGTAGCGTCAGCGCACGATACGAGAGCCGGAGGAGGCACCATGACGAGGACGCCGACAGCAAGCAAGCAGGCGGTCTGGCACGAGCTGTCCGACCGGGGAGGATCGACCACCGCCCGGTCTTGCCGCGCAAGCCAGGCTACGCCGCGCGCAGCGCGTGAGTGAGCCGCGTCGATGGCGGATCGAGGACGGGTTCGAGCTCGACGCGTTTCTGGCGCGATCGCTCACGGCGCACGTCGCGACGAACGGGCCGACGGTTCGGCCGGTTTGGTACTTGTGGGAGGAGGGTGCGCTGTGGTGGCTGACCGGCAGCTGGTCTCGGCTGCAGACCATCCTCGAACGCGATCCCCGCGTCGCGGTCGTCATCGATACGAGCGACCTCGCGACCGGCACGATCCTGCAGGTGATCGCCACGGGGCCGGCTGAGGTCCTGCCGATCGACTTTGAGCGTGCGCGTCGCTGGGGTGCGCGTTACCTCGGACGAGACGAGCGCTCCTGGGGCCGATTCGGCGACAGCGTGTTCAGAGATCCGAGCACGCGGTTCGTGCGGCTCGTCCCGCAGACCCTGCGCGCGCGGGAGCTCTCCTACTGATGATCGAGGCTCGGCGACGCCACCGCTTGTGGCCGCCGACCGCGGCGAATGCGGCGAGCGGTACAGCGTTGTCGGTCTAGCTGGGGGCGGTGGTCTGCTGTCAGCGTGCGACGTCGCCGCGTCCGGCGGCTAACCTGAGTCCCCCCGGGGCAACGGTGCCTGACGCCAGCGGCCCATCGCACCGAGCGGAAACCTCTCTCGTGACTCGCATTGCTCTCATCGCCGCTGTCGTGCTTGGGCTCCTCGCTGCTGCCGGGGTGGGAGCACTCGCCTGGGCGGACAGAAGTACCGATGGGCAGCTGCCCGCGGGCGCGCGCGTGGCGGGTGTCGATGTCGGGGGCCTGACGCGCGAGCGGGCGCTCGAGCGCGTGCGCAGACGGGTCGGTGCGCTGATCGCGCGGCCGGCCCATGTGCAACTCGGTGACCGCCGCTACACCCTGTCGGCGGCGCGGGCCGGCGTGCGTGTCGATCCCAGCAGCGCGATCGAGCGCGCCTACGCCGGCCGAAAGGGATCCTTTGTCGCCCGAGGCTGGCGCACGCTCAGCGGCGCGAAGGTCTCCGACGACGTCCCGGTGCCGGTCGCCGTTGACCGCGCCGCGATCCGGGCGTTCATCGGGCGAATCGAGCGCGAGCGGGCGCGCGACCCGATCGACGCTGCACTGAAGATGACGCTCACGAGCGTGGGCGTCACGCCGGCGCGCCCCGGCCGCCGGCTGGCCGCGCGCGACGCGCTCGTCGCGCGCCTAACCCGCCGGCTGACCAGCCGCACCGACGAGCGCACGATCCGCGCGCGGACCGTGGCGGTCGCGCCCAAGGTCACCGACGACAAGGTCTTCGACGCCCAGCCCGTCGCCGTCACGGTCTCCCGCACCGAGCGCCGCGCGCGCGTCTTTCGCCGCGGAAAGCTGATCAAGACCTACACCGTCGCCGTCGGCTCCGAGGAGTACCCGACCCCGACAGGCCGCTTCGTCGTTCAAACGATGCAGAAGAACCCGAGCTGGAACGTCCCGCAGTCGGAGTGGGCCGGTGCCCTCGCCGGCGAGACGATCCCGGGCGGAGACCCCCGCAACCCGCTCGTCGCGCGCTGGATCGGCTTCAACGGCTCGGTCGGCTTCCACGGCACCAACAGCGCCGGATCGCTCGGCAGCGCCGCCTCCCACGGCTGCATCCGCATGAA
>JALZJA010000228.1 GCA_030860005.1 Actinomycetota bacterium | reverse complement strand
ATACCCCGCACTATAACCGCATCGTGCCCAATACGCAAGGCACCACTTTGGCTACAGTCCACCGCCGAAAAGAGGCCCGATCCCCGCCAACGCGGGCGATCAGGCCTCAGAACCTCGAAAACTTCCGTCTAGATAGACCGGCAGCACAGGGCGTAGGGGATGGTATCCGGGAGACCAGGCACTGAGCCCTGACGACCGACGCTGCCTGAGGATGGTGGGGCCGCCCACGGTGGAATCCGGAATCCGGGACATGCCGTCGAGACCCAGGAACTGAACTCGACCACGACCCACGGCACATCTCCGGGTCGGCGACGACCGTGCAGGAAGCGGGCCGTGGTCAGCTGCGCCGAAGCCGGGCCGGTTGTGGTCACCCCGGCGCTTGGCGACGACGCCACGGTCGGCATCGTCGAGGAAGTAGGACCGCTTCAGCCGCTCCTGGGAGGGCGGGCCCGCGAACCGGCCGAAGCCGGCCGCCGGTAGGTGCGCTCGTAGGCAGCGGCGACCACGTCGACATCGCAATGCTCGGCGACCCAGGCGCGGCAGTCGCGCGCCGCAATACGGGGGCGGCCGGTCGATCGCGGCACTCATCGCCGACTCGTCGTCGACAAGAAACCCGGTCCTCCCGTCGACGACGAGCTCGCGCACGGCACCTTCGGGGAAGGCGATCACCAGCGTCCCGCAGGACAGCGCCTCGACCGTGACCATCCCGAAGGGCTCCTCCCAGCGGATCGGCATGAGCAGCGCGCGTGCCTTCGCGAACAGCGAGCGCTTGACGAGCCCGCGCGACGATGGCCGTGGAGCCGAGGCTCACGCCTCCAGCGCCGCCGGCCGCGCCGCCCGCAGCGAGCTGACCCCCTCCTCCCACGCCCCGAGGACGTGGCGCGCAAGGCGCGCGTCGAGCTCGACGAGCGTCGCCGCGCCCCAGAGGATGTCGGGCGCGAGCTGCGGCTGCTGGCGCGCCAGTCCGCCGGCGAGATCGACCGCCGCGACGTTCTCGTGGATCGCGTCGGCCCGCACGTGCTCGTCGAAGAACGCCGCCGCGCGCTCCGGGCAGCCGAGCCGGCGCAGCGCATCGGCGTAGCGGCGGTTGGGCAGCGAGGACTCCATCTCGAAGAGCGCGAGATGGCCGACGATCGCGCCGCGCCACACGCCGGCCAGCCCCGCGCCCTCAAGCATCCCGGTCACCGTGCAGTCACGCACACGGGCGACCGATCCGATGACCAGCATGCCGAACGTCTCAAAGCTCGGCTGGGTGAAACATCCCGACAGCAGGGACAGCAGCCCCGCAAGCGAACTGGGAACCTGATACACGGCGGCGACCCCCCGGTGAGGACCGCGACCCGGCGTTTCAGCGCCAGCGGCCCGATGGACTTGATCGCCCACCGGATTCGGGGTCGCCGCCCCTTTCGCCTGCTCAACCGCCCAAACCGCCGCGGCGGGCGCCACCCACGCCGCGCAGTCCCGACGAGCACGAGCTGGGCATGGGCGTCGACGCACTGGCCGCCCTCGCTGCGCGCATGCGCGATCAGCCAGCCGACGACTGGCCGCACGTGCTGCTGCTGCTCGGCGATCAGGTGTACGCCGACGAGGTCTCTCCCGAGACGGCGAAGTTCATCCGCGCGCGTCGCGACGTGCGCGAGGCGCCCGGCCTGGAAGTCGAAGGCTTTGAGGACTTCAAGGGCCTCGCCTACCGCGTGCTCTTCGCCGAGGAAGGCGAGGAGGGCCAGGTCTGCCTCGCGCTCGAGCTGTTCAGCGAGAAGTCGCAGAAGACCCCACCCCGGACGATCGCGCTCGCCGAGCGCCGCTTGCGCGACTGGCGAAGCCGGGGACGCGACGCGCGACGCTAGCCATATCATTCTCGGCATACCATTGCTAGTATGGACACCGTGACCTCTGCAGGCGACGACCTCGACACCTACATCGACGAGCGGTCAGCTCGGGAGCCCGGGTTCCGGGCGCAGCATGCCGCCGCGCTCAGCCGTCGGGAGATGATGCGCAGAATGGCCGACGCGAGGCTCGCCGCCGACCGGACCCAGACCGAACTGGGTGCCGTCGTCGGTACCTCCCAGGCGCAGATCGCGCGAATCGAGAAGGGCGACGCCGACTGCCGGATCTCTTCGGTCGAGCGCTACGCCGCCGCGCTCGGCTTCGAACTCAGATACCAGCTCGTGCCGGCGGCTGGCGCGCAGCCGCCGGTCGAGGGCCGGCGCCCGTCGGCCTGATCGCGGTTCAGTTACGCGGGTCCGCTGCAACGACCGGCGATGGTCAGGCGGCACATCGCCGGTACGCCTTGATCCACTCCGAACCCGCTGGCGGAGGCGTCGGCATCGGCAGATCGAGGATCGGGATCGCCTGTCGCAGCCCGTCGCGGGAGCAGACCGCCACGATCTGGCCGCTATCACGGGTCGACGCCGACGATTGAGACGGCCATCCCCAGCACCGTGGTCTCGAAGGGGAGAGCGAGGTTGTCCTCGATCATCGTGAACAGGCCGGTGACCTGCTCGTCCTCGTTGTATCAGTCGACGGTGGCTTCCTCGATCATCGCGTCGAGCCGGGCCTCGCCGGCGCCGGAGGGTCGCGAGCTGGTCACGACCCGAAAAGGCTCGGTGCCGTGAGCTCCGCCTCGCATGGCCGCCACTTGCGCACCGCTTCGCG
>JALZJA010000181.1 GCA_030860005.1 Actinomycetota bacterium | reverse complement strand
CCGCCGCCCGCATCCGGTCCGGACGTCCAGGCGGCGCTCGCCGAGGCCGACGCGAACAAGACCCGGCCGTACTACGACGAGCCCGCCGACACCATGGCGCGCGAGCTCTACTACGCCGAAGTCCCGGCCGAAGCGGACCCGCGACCGCTGTTCACAGCGCTCTCGAGGCTTCTGGAGGACACGCACACCCGGCCGCAGCGCTACAAGCCGATGAAGCACGTCTATCCCTGGGTCGACCTGCATCCCGATCGCCAGCTTCGCTCGATCTATTCCGGCAAGACGTTCTCACCGCAGGAGCTGATCGAGGAGGATGCGCGCATCGACGCGCTGCGCAGCGAGCGGCTGCACGCGCTCGTCGCCAGCGAGGTCGCGCTCGGGCCCGAGCAGTTCGCCGCCGAGCTCAGCGTGCTCGAGGCCGATCTGCCGTTCAACTGCGAACACGTCGTCCCGCAGTCCACGTTCGCAGAGAAGGAGCCGATGCGCGGCGACCTGCACCACCTGTTCGCCTGCCAGTCGACCTGCAACAGCTTTCGCGGCAACATCCCGTACTTCGATTTCGCCGACTTCGAGGAGGCCGTCCAGACCGATTGCGGCAAGCGGGAGGGCGCGAACCGCTTCGAGCCGAGCGACGGCAAGGGCCCGGTCGCGCGGGCGACGCTCTACTTCCTGCTGCGCTACCCGGGCATGATCGGCGATCGAGCGGTGGAGCTGCAGCCATCGCAGCTCCCGCTACTGCTCGCCTGGCACGACCGCGAGCCGGTCGGGGACTGGGAGCGCCACCGCAATGCGGCGATCGAGGAGATCCAGGGCAACCGCAACCCGCTCGTCGATCATCCCGACTGGGCGGCCCGGATCGACTTCTTCGCCGGCTTCGGCCGGTCCGTCTGATCGCGCTCGCTACGCCGGTGCCGCGTCGCGCTTCGCCGCCCGCGCTCGCTTGACGCGCGCGATCTGATCAAGCGACACCTTGCGCAGCCGCACGACATCCGGCGTCACCTCGATGCACTCGTCCTCGCGCAGGAACTCGAGCGCCTGGTCGAGCGACAGCTTGCGCGGCGGCACGAGGCGGACGAGCTCGTCGGCCGTCGATGCGCGGTGGTTCGTGAGGTGCTTCTCCTTGACGGCGTTGACGTCGAGGTCCTCGCCGCGGCTGTTCTCGCCGATGATCATGCCCTCGTAGACGTCCTCGCCGGGACCGACGAACATCGTCCCGCGCTCCTGGAGGTTGAACAGCGAGAACGACGCGACCTTGCCGCGGCGGTCGGCCACGAGCGCGCCCGTCGGCCGCGTGCGCAGCTCGCCGAACCACGGCTCCCAGCCGTCGAAGACGTGGTGCAGCAGGCCGGTCCCGCGCGTCTCGGTGAGGAACTCGGTGCGAAAGCCGATCAGGGCGCGCGCGGGGACGAGCTGATCCATCCGTACCCAGCCGGTGCCGTGGTTGACGAGTGCCTCCATGCGGCCCTTGCGCAGCGCAAGCAGCTGGGTGACGACGCCGACGTACTCCTCGGGCACGTCGATCGCGACACGTTCGACCGGCTCGCACAGGTGGCCGTCGATCTCGCGAGTGAGCACCTGTGGCTTGCCGACGGTCAGCTCATAGCCCTCGCGGCGCATGATCTCGACGAGCACGGCGAGCTGCAGCTCGCCGCGGCCCTGGACCTCCCAATCCGTCCCCGCCCGCCCCCGCTCGGTGTCGAGCACGCGCAGCGAGACGTTGCCGATGAGCTCGGCCCCGAGGCGCGCGCGAACCTGGCGCGCGGTGAGCTTGGAGCCACCCTGACCGGACAGCGGCGACGTGTTGATCCCGATGGTGATCGACAGCGACGGCTCATCGACGGTGATGACCGGCAGCGGGCGCGGATCGTCGGGATCGGCGAGCGTCTCGCCGATCGTCACCTCGGCGATGCCGGCGATCGCGATGATCTCGCCCGGGCCCGCCTCGTCGGCATCGACGCGATCGAGCGCCTCGGTGACGTAGAGCTCGGAGATCTTCTCCTGCTCGATCGTGCCGTCGGCGCGGCACCAGGCGATCGGCTGGCCGCGGCGGATCGTGCCCTGGCGCACGCGGCACAGCGCGAGGCGGCCGACGTAGGGCGAGGCATCGAGGTTCGTGACCTGCGCCTGGAGCGGGTGCCCGGGCTCGTAGGAGGGCGCGGGGATGTACTCGACGAGCAGGTCGAGCAGCGGCGCCAACGAGCCCTCGAGGTTCTCCGGATCGAGCGACGCATGGCCGGCCCTCGCGTTGCAGTAGACGATCGGGAAGTCGATCTGCTCCTCGTCGGCGTCGAGGTCGAGGAACAGCTCGTAGACCTCGTCGACGACCTCGGCGATGCGCGCGTCGGGCCGGTCGACCTTGTTGACGACAAGGATCACCGGCAGTCGCGCCTCGAGCGCCTTGCGCAGGACGAAGCGCGTCTGCGGCAGCGGGCCCTCGCTGGCATCCACGAGCAGCAGGATGCCGTCGACCATGAACAGGCCGCGCTCGACCTCGCCGCCGAAGTCGGCGTGGCCGGGCGTGTCGATGATGTTGAGCTTCACCTCGCCATGGCGGACCGACGTGTTCTTCGCGAGGATCGTGATGCCCTTCTCGCGCTCGAGATCCATCGAGTCCATGACGCGCTCGTTGACGTCCTGGCCGACCCTGAAGGCGCCCGATTGCCACAGCATGGCGTCGACCAGCGTGGTCTTCCCGTGGTCGACATGGGCGACGATCGCGACGTTGCGCAGGTCGTTTCGTGCGAGTGGCATGACCATCCAGCCTAGTGACGCAGTATTCTTCGCGAGGAACGGTCGGGCCGCAGGTCCGGCGAAGAAGTGCCAGCGCCCAGTGATCGTTGCCTTTCAGCATCCTCGGGGTTGCAGCACAAACCTGAGGAGAACGGCATGCCAACCGGCACCGTGAAGTGGTTCAGCGATGACAAGGGCTTCGGTTTCATCAGCCCGGACGACGGTCAGAAGGATCTCTTTGTCCATCACACCGGCATCCTCGGCGAGGGCTACCGCTCGCTCGCAGAGGGCGCGAAGGTCAGCTACGACGCCGAGGCCGGCGACAAGGGTCCGAAGGCGGTCAACGTCCAGGCGATCTAGGTCTCCGGACACGCCGGGCCGCAACGGCCCGGCGATGTCGTCGCAGCATGAAAGGCGACCGCCATGCGGTCGCCTTCGTGTTTGTAGGCGCCGCAGGACCTGCGCCGCCGGCCCGAGGCGGGCCGGCGCTGCAAGACAGGCGCCGGTCCTCCTCGCTCCGCGCTGAGTCCCGTCAGGGACGCAGATCGCTGGCCCTGACGGTCGTCTCGCTGACCCATGCGGCCGTGACCTTGTCGCCGGCGGTCACGAGCTGGTTCAGGCCGCCGAGCGGGTTGACGATCGGGGCACCGAAGCTCCCGCCCGGCGGGCGCACGACGGCCGCGATGCCCTCCTGCGAGCCGAACACGATGATCGCGTTGCCTCGCCCGTCGACCTCCAGCAGGCCGGGGCCGTCGAAGGGCGCGAGGAGCGCCGGGGGACCGAAGCTGGCGCCGGCGGGTCGCACCGCCGCGACGACCTGCGCTCCCTCTCCGGTGTGACGGCCCCACGCGAGGATCGCCTCGCCCTGTGGGTTCGTTCGCACCTCTGGCGTGTTGCCGGCTTCGGTCGGGTCGACCGTATGCGCGGCGGAGACGTTCCCGCTGGCGTCCCGCGACGCCGCCATGATCGGTCCGAATCTGCGTTCGATGCCCGTGTCCTCGCCAGCGCGGCGCCAGGCGACGACGGCGCTGCCGTCGAACCCGGCGGCGACGCTCGGCAGCGTCGCGGGCTGACCGACGGGGGAGAGGCGCTGCGACCGCGCGAAGCGGTGGCGCCCGAGCGATGACGAGAGCCGCATCGCGGGCTTGTCCGTGGCGAAGGCCACGAATGCCGCGCTCCCTGGGCCGATCGCGACCGCGGGCGAGCCCACGGGCCGGCTCGGTCGTGACGAGAGGCGCTGCAGCGATCCGAAGCACAGCCGCTTGCTGCGCGATGGGCAAGGGTTGGGGGGCCGGCGCGTCGCGACCATGCGCCCTGACTGCGTCCACGCGACGACGGCCGCTCCGCTGCTCGACACGGCCAGGGTCGGCCCGGACACGAGCTCACCGGGCGGATTCGCCCGCCCCAGCGCCAGCGGCGTGCCGAAGCGCTTGCCCCTGCGAGCCACGGCGACCATGACGAACGGGAGCTTCGTGCGTCGCCGGTTCTCCTGCCAGACGACGGTCATCGTGCCGTGGCGGTCGATGCCGACGAGCGGCGTGTTGACGATCGCATCCTTGCGCGAGACGGTCCGCGTGCGCGTGAGCCGTCCATCGGCCAGCCGCAGGCGGGCCTGCACGTATCGCAGGTATCCCGACGTGCCCTGCGGATCGCGGCGCAGCTTGCGCGTCGTGCGAAACCAGGTGAACGCCTCGACGCCATCCGCGTTGCCGGCGGCGTCGAGCCGGAACGCATCGAAGAGCGGCGGGTGCGTCAAGAGGACGCGAGGGGCTGTCCAGTCAGCAGCGTGCGCTGCCGGCGCGCCGAGTGCGGCGACCATCGTGGTGAGCGCGACGGTCCGCGCGAACGGAGACGAGATGATCCTGCGCGGGATATGCGTGCTGTCTCTCATGCTTGCTCAAACGCGGGAGCACGGTCATCGGTGCACCGACCTGGGTGGGGGATCGCCACACCTTCGCGGTACACGAGCTGACGGCCGGGTCCGTAGAACGGGGGTGGGGCGAAAAACGGGAACATACAGCGCGTTCTCCACCCAACCCCCTCGCACGACCGGCCCGCACGGCCGCGACCAGCCGCCAACCGCTCGTGTCCTTATCGATGCTGTTCGGGTACCGCCGGGCCGCGGCTCTACGCGGTCGCGAGCTTGCGGGCCTGACGCTCGGGGCTGACCTTCACGACGTCCCAGACGAGCCCGAGACGCTCCATCGCCCCGATCACGAGCGCGCTGGGGTCGAGCAGGCGCTCGTGCCAGCGCAGCCCGTGGGCGGCCGAGGTCGGGAACGCGTGGTGGTTGTTGTGCCAG
The DNA here is from genome assembly GCA_030860005.1 of Actinomycetota bacterium. Classification (GTDB taxonomy): domain Bacteria; phylum Actinomycetota; class Thermoleophilia; order Solirubrobacterales; family Solirubrobacteraceae; genus CADCVQ01. The sequence continues at coordinate 3,765 of JALZJA010000181.1, read as the reverse complement.
GCCTCCCCGAACGTCGGAATCGCGAGCCACGCGAGGTTTCGCGACTCGTCGCCGCTCTCAAAGCGCCGCTGGCCGAAGACGTGGCACAGCGAGTTGATCGAGTACGTCGCGTGGTGCAGCAGCAGGATCCGTACCGCGCCGCCCCACAGCAGACCGGTCAGGCCGGCCGCGATCGTGCCGCCGAGCGCGACGCCGAGCCCGAACGGCAGCGCCAGGCCGGCCACGATCCACAGCAGCGTCGTGCGATCGATGAAGCGGATGATCGGATCGGCGATCAGATCGGGCGCGTAGCGCGCTTTGTTGGCACGCTGGGTGTGCAGGAACAGCCAGCCGACGTGCGCGTGCCCCAGGCCGCGCAGCGTCCCGAGCAGGCCGCCGCCGTAGCCGTGGTGAGGACTGTGCGGGTCACCGTCCTGGTCGGAGAAGGCGTGGTGCTTTCTGTGGTCGGCGACCCAGGAGATGATCGGGCCCTCGATCGCCGCCGTGCCCAACACGGCGAGCACGGCGCGCACCGGCCGGCTCGTGGAGAAGGCACGGTGGGTGAAATGGCGGTGAAACCCGACGGTGATGCCGAGTCCGGTGAGGACGTAGACGATCCCGAACACGACGAAGTCGTGCCAGTGCAAGAAGCTCTGCCAGGCCTGCCAGCCCACGAGGCCGAGGGCGAGGATCGGGACGATTGTGACGACGCCGGTCGCGATCCGGTCGGCTGTCTCGTTCGCGCAAGGCTCAATGTCCCGCGCGCACGGAGCGCTCTCCATCGGAGATCCTTTCGGTGAGGTGGGAGCCCTGCGACCGGTCCGACCGCAGGGCCCTTGGCATCACACGGTACTCCTACCCTCCGCCGTAGGACAGCATTCGAGCTACGAGAAGCTGCTCGTGCCGGTCCGGCCCTTGATCTCCGCGATCTCGCGCGCCATCGCGTCGATGACCTCATCGAGGTCGGCCATGGCGGTCGTGTCGCCTTCGCGGAGCAGCTGCGTCGCGGCGCGCGCCTCCTGCAGTCCCTCGTCCAGGCGCCCGAGGGCGCTCTCGATCGATTCGACGTCCATCGACGCGAGAGTACCCCCAGCTGGCTGGCTCACGCGGCGCGCAGGGCCGCGCGCAGGTTCGAGCGCGCGCGGATCACGAGCGACTTCGTCGCCGGCACGGTCGTGTGCAGCGCGCGGGCGGTCTCGGCGTGCGAGCGGCCGTCGACCTCGCGCAACACGAGCGCCATGCGCTGGCGCCGCGGAAGCCGGCCGATCTCATCGACGATCCGGCCGAGCTCGTCGCGGTCGCTCAGCGTCTTGGCGGGGTCGCCGGTCACCATCGCGCCGGCCGGCGCGCCGTCGTCGTAGCCCAGCGAGCGCCACGGCGCGCGCACCTCGTCGAGCGCCCGGTTGCGCACGATCATGTATAGCCACGCGCGTACCGCCATCGGGCCGCCCGTGCAGCGCAGCCCGCGGAACGCGCGGATGAAGGATTCCTGCACGACGTCATCGGCATCGTGGCCTGTGCCGCGCAGCATCTTCGCCGCGACGGCGGTCAGCGCCGGCCGGTAGCGGCGGTGGATCTCAGCGAACGCTGCATCGTCGCCGGCGCGAAAGCGGCTGACGAGCTGCTCGTCCGTGAGGGTGCTGAGGGGTGGGGCGGTCATGCGCGGGCTCCTTGCCGTGTCGGGTCCTGTGCACGATCCCGCGGCGTGCTGCGCGTGCCCGCGCGCCCGGGGTCACACCTGCGCATCCTGGGTGTGCGGTTGCCGAACCCAGGGTGGGTTGGCAAGCTCAGCGGCTCATGGGCCATGCCGATCCATCACCGCTCGCGCCGCATGTCGCCACGCCGGCCGAGCTGCGCGAGCGCATAGAGAAGGAGCGCGCCGGCGAGCCGTTCCTCGTCCTGCGCGACAGCGACGGCGCGCAGCGCCTCGTCGTGCTCGAGGCGCAGACGGCGCGGGTGACGATCGGTCGCAGTGCAGGCAACGACGTCGCGCTGCCGTGGGACACCGAGGTCTCACGCCTGCACGTCGAGCTCGAGCGGCTCGGCGGCGAGTGGACGGCCGCCGACGACGGGCTGTCGCGCAACGGCTCGTACCTCAACGGCCAGCGCATCTCGGGCCGCCAGCGGCTGCGCGACGGCGACGTCCTGCGTGTCGGGCGCACGCAGATCGCCTATCGCCTGCCCGAGCAGTCGAAGTCGCGCCCGACGGTCGCCGCCGGTAGCCGCCCCAAGCTGCCGGGGCTCAGCCAGCAGCAGCGCGCGGTGCTCATCGCGCTCTGCCGCCCGTACAAGGACACCGAGCTCGCGACGCCCGCGACCAACCAGCAGATCGCCGCCGAGCTCTTCCTCTCGGTCGACGCCGTCAAGGCGCACCTGCGCACGCTGTTCGGCTTCTTCGGCGTCGAGCACCTGCCGCAGAACCAGAAGCGTTCGTACCTGGCGATGACCGCGCTGCAGGACGGCGTCGTGTCGCGCCGTGATCTATAACGACGCCCATGGGTCTCGGCGACTCCTCGACCGGCAGGCTGGCCTTCGTCGCCGCCGTGCTCCTCGTACTCGGAGCGCTGCTGATCTTCCTGATCGAGTGGCTCGGCGGTCTGCTCGTGATCGCGGCGCTGATCATCGGCTTCGTGTTGCTCATGCGGTTCGTCCGCGAGGAGTTCGACTGAGAGGCTTTCGCCTCGGTCACCGCAAGCGGCGACCTTCGACTGAGAGGGCTTTCGCCCTTCGGTCACCGCAAGCGGCGACCTTCGGGCGACGTTACTTGAAGCGCACCCGCTGGATCGCGTTGTCCTCGACGAGCGTCAGCCACACGCTTCGCCCGCGGTAGACACCCACCGCGAACGGGCCATGACCCGTGGGGATCGTGTGGCGCACCTCCCGGCGGCGCGGATCGATCCGAATCAGCGACGCCGCGGCGCGGGCGGTCACCCACACGGAGCCGCCGCCGACGGCGACACGATCCGGTGGGACGTTCAGCCGGACGGGCTCCGTGCGCAGCGTCTTGCTGTCGATCCTGGTGACGGAGTCGTCCCCGGCGCCGGCGACCCACACCGCGCCTGCGCCGACGGCGAGTCCCTGAGGCTCGGGCCCGACGCGGATCTCTCGCTGCTTGCCGTTTCGGACGGAGATGCGGCGGACCGCCGGGCGCGAGCGGTTGGTCACCCACACGGCACCGGCGCCCGTAGCGAGGTCCTGAACTCCGCCCGGGATGCGGATCACCCGGGTGACCGCGCCGCGGGGCGCCACCTTGATGACGTTGTCGATGCCGCTGTCCTCGTGCGTGCCGACCCAGACGGCTCCCTCGCCGGCTGCGACGGCGACCGGCTTGCCAGGCGTCGGCAGGGCGATCGCGGCACCGGCACGGAGCCGCGATCGGGGGTCGATGCGCAAGAGCGATCTGGTCCGGAACTTCGTCACCCACAGCGAGCCGAACCCGGATGCGACGGCGCTCGCCCCGCTGCCGACGTCGACGCGCGGCCCCGGCGTTCCCGCGCTGGCGTCAACGAACTCGAGGTCGCCCGAGCGGGCGCTGAGCACGGCGAGACTGCGGCCGCTGAACGCCAGCGAGTTCGGGCGCGTCACCACCTGCACCGGCGCGTCCGCGGCGAGCTCCCGGACCGGCTTGTCGTTGCGAGCGGCGTCGTTGCCCCCATCGCCCGTGAGCAGCACGACGGTCACGGCCGCGATCGCCGCGATCGCTGTCGCGAGCGCAATCCACCGCCGCCCGAGTCTGCTGGGCGCGCGCCGGCTCGGCGCTGGCCGCCGGGCGACCGGGGTCGGCCG
>JALZJA010000177.1 GCA_030860005.1 Actinomycetota bacterium | reverse complement strand
GGTTCAGACAGCGGATGAGCGTGGACTTGCCGCACCCCGATGGCCCGATGAACGCGGTGATCTCGTTCTCCAGCAGGTCGAACGTCACGTCCTCGACGGCGCTCACGCCACCATAGGCGACGCGCACGTCGGCGAGCGAGAAGATCGCGCTCTTCGCGGCAGCCGCTTTCCGTCGTCGGACGTCGGGCAACGCCTGGGGGAGTCCCGCGGACGCGCTCACACCGGGGCGGGCGTCGGATGCGGAATCGGACACTGTCGGATCCAAATCATCACCACTTCGTTTCGTATCGGTTGCGCAGGTAGATGGCGAGCGAGTTCATCAGCAGCAGGATTGCGAGCAGCACGAGAATCGCCGCCGCGGCGAGATCGCGGTAACCGGGCTTTGCCTCGCCGACGAAGTTGTAGATCTGGATCGGCATGGCCGAGAACGTCTTGCCGTCGATCGCGGGGTCGAAGAGCAAAAAGCCGCCGGCGCCGATGAGCAGCAGCGGCGCCGTCTCGCCGATCGCCCGCGACAGCGCGAGGATGACGCCGGTCGCGATGCCCGGAAGGGCACCGGGAAGTACCTGCTTGTAGATCGTCTGCCACGGCGTCGCGCCGAGCGCGAGCGATCCCTCGCGGATCGATGGCGGGACCGCGCGGATCGCCTCGCGCGAGACGATGATCACGACGGGCAGGACGAGCAGGCCGAGCGTCAGCGCGCCCGCCAGCAGCACTGGGTCACCCTGACCGAGGCCCCAGATGTCGACCGGCCCGCGGACAATGAAGGCGAGCCCGAGAATGCCGTAGACGACGGAGGGAACCGCCGCCAAGTTCTGGATGTTGACCTCGATGAGCCGGTTGTACCAGCGGTTGTTGTCCGCGTACTCCTCGAGATAGACGGCGGCCCCGACGCCGACGGGAACGATGAACGCCGCGCACAGCACCACGAGCCACAGCGTGCCGAGCAGCGCCGAGCGCACGCCGGTGGCCTCGGCGTTGAAGCGCGACGGATAGTTCGTGATGAACTCCGTGCTCAGAAGCGGCGCGCCGTCGAGCGCGACGTCGACGATGAGCGCCCCGAGGAAGAGGAGCGCGATGAACATACACAGCAGCAGCGAGGCGTGAAAGAGCAGGTCGCGCGTGCGCGCGCCGCTGGAGGCACGCTGAACGACCTTGCGCGTGAGGGCCGTCTCGGCGACGGCCATCAGTCATACACCTGCCGGTACCTGCGCACGAAGCGGATCGCCACCATGTTCAGCAGGAACGTCATGACGAACAGTGTCGCGCCGACGGCGAAGATCGTGGCGTACGCGGTACTGCCCGCCGCGGCGTCCGAACGGGCCGCGTTGGCGATGAACGCCGCCATGTTCTGGTGGGCGACGGTGAGGTCGAAGGTCAGATTCGGGTTGTTGCCGCTGGCCACGAGGATCACGACGGTCTCACCGATCGCCCGCGACGCGCCGAGCACGAGCGCTGCGACGATGCCCGACAGCGCCGCCGGGAAGACGACGCGCACGACGACCTGCCACCTCGCCGCGCCGAGCCCGAACGCGCCCTCGCGCAGGGACTGCGGCACCGCGGACAGCGCGTCCTCGCTGACCGACGCGATCGTCGGCAGCACGAGGATCCCGAGGATGATCCCGCCCGACAGCCCGTTGAAGACCCGCAGGTCGATGCCGAGCTGCTTCTGCAGCAGCGGCGTGAAGAACACCAGCGCGAAGTAGCCGAACACGATCGTCGGGATCCCCGCCAGCACCTCGATGATCGGCTTGAAGATCTTGCGCACGCGCGGGGAGGCGTATTCGGCGAGGTAGATCCCGACACCGAGTCCGACCGGGATCGCGACGACCAGCGCCACGAACGTCAGGTACAGCGTGCTCCATACGAGCGGCACGACGCCGAAGCTCTGCTGCTGGCCGCCGGCCAGGGGCTCCCAGCTCGTGCCGAAGAAGAAGTCCGTGAACGATTCGTCCTCGAAGAACTTCGCAGACTCCGTGATGAGCGTGACGACGATGCCCGTCGTGGTCAGGACCGAGAGAAAGGCGGCGGCGGCGAGCAGGCCCTTGATGACCTGCTCGCTCACCGTCCGGCGAGTCCGGGTCCGGATCAGCCCCGCCGATCCGGACCCCGGGCCTGCCGTCATCTTCTGTCCTGCGTCCACGTCGCTACGACGTCGGCGTCGCCACGGGCCTGCCGGCCGCGAGATCGGCCTTGGACTTGTCGAGCAGCTCGGGCGTCAGCGGGACGTAGTCCGCCGCCTTGTTGATCTCCTCGTTGTTGTCGAGGATGTACTGGATGAACCCCTTGACCTCGGGCTTCTTCACGCTCTCGGTGCTCGGGTACATGAACAGCGGGCGTGACAGCGGCTTGTACGTGCCGTCCGCGATCGTCGCGATCTCCGGCTTGACGCACCCGTCGCCGCCGTCGATCGACAGGACCTTCAGCTTGTCCTTGTTCTGATCGGCGAACGCGAAGCCGACGTAGCCGAGCGCGCCCTTCGTGCCCTCGATGCCGGTGATGATCTGGTTGTCGTCGGCCGATGTCTCGACGTCCTTCGTGCGCTGCTCCTTGTCGGTCTCGAGCACTTCCTCGGTGAAGTAGTCATACGTGCCCGACTCCGTGCCCGGCGTGAAGAACTGCACCTTCTCGCGCGGGAAGCCGCTGCCGAGCTCTGAGTAGTTGGAGATCTTCGACTTCGGATCGAGCAGCTTCTTGAGCTGATCGGTCGTGATGCAGTCGTTGGGGATCGCCAGGTCCTTGTTGGTGACGACCGACAGGCCGTCGATGCCGACCTGCACCTGGACCGGCTTGATCTGACCGGACTCGCACTGGTCGGCAAGGTCGTCCTTCTCGATCGCCCGGGACGCATCGGCGATCTGCAGCTCGCCGCGGCAGAAGCGCTTGAAACCGTCGCCCGTGCCGATGCCACCGACGCTGATCTTCACGTTCGGCGCCTCGCCGTTGAAGCCCTCGGTCGCGGCTTCGGCGACCGGCTGCACGGTCGACGAGCCGTCGATCCGGATCGAGCCGCTCAGGTCGTTCGACACGCCGGAGCCACCCGAGTTCTTGTCGTCATCTCCACACGCCGCAACCCCGATCGACAGAGCGCAACAGCCAGCGAGCACCGCGATGAAGCGATGAAGCCTCAAGGTTCGTCCTCCTCGTTGGATTCCCATAGCAACCACCACCGTCTCAGCGCTCGGAGTGGAGCCTGTTACGAGTCGGTGGTCGCCGTGTGAAAAGGATGTGAAGGCGACGAGTCGAGCCTGTAGCCGAAGCCGACGTGCGTATGAATCGCACACTCGCCGGGCAGCGCATCGCTCAGCTTCACGCGCAGCTTGTGGACGTAGACGTCGACGGAGCGGTCCCCGTGGCGCAGCGACTCGCCCCATACCTCGCGGTAGAGGTCCTCGCGCGCGACGATGCGCCCGGCGCGGCTTGCCAGCACCGCGAGCAGTGCAAACTCGCGCACCGACAGCGACATCGCCCGGCCGGCGGCGAGTGCGAGCCCCTCGCGCGGCCTGATCTCCAGGTCACCGATGCGCAGCAGCTCCCCAACGCTGGATGCGGGGTTCATGACGCCCCACGCTCCCGGATGGGACGTCGTGCCCGGTTACCACGGCGTAAAAGGCGTGTGAACGACCGGTGAAACCGCCCCGCATCAGGCAGTCACAGACTTCGTATGCGGGGATGAATATAACCCTCAAGTGGAGACTGAGCTCTATTTTTCGGTCTGATTTGTTGCTAGACCCCTACCGGACGTTCCGTCCATGTCCGCGGCCTGTCGATCACGATCGGCTCCAGGCCCGCCGATTAGCGGCCCGATATGCAGTCACAGGCACAGGTCAAGCTCAAGCGCAGGAACCTCGTCCGCATCGGGGCCGCCCTGTGCATCACGGGCTTGGTCGCCACGGGCCTCGGCACCGGCCTGCTCGGAGCAGGCGCCGAGGATGTTCCGGTCCCGGGCGAGCACATCACGCAGAGCCTGACGACGACGACCGAGGCGCTCGCGCAGGCGACCGCGTCCGGATCGGATCAGAGCGACGCCCCGGCCAGCTCGAATGAGGCGGGCCCGGAGCAGACGCCTGCGACGTCGAAGCCCACGCAGCACGCCGGTCCGCCCGCGCCCGCGGCGAATGCGACTGCCGCGCCAGCGACCCCGGCCACGGCCGCGCCCGCCGCTGCGGCGCCCAAGCCGACGCGGAGCGCACCGAAGCTCGGCGAGGTCGCCGGCCCCGCCGACGAGGAGAAGCCCGCCGGCGATACCTGCGTGAAGTCGAACAAGAAGGCCAAGAAGGGCAAGCTCGTGAAGTCCTCCGGCAAGGCCGACGAGGCCAAGCACGGCGGGCTGGTCAACACGCCCGAGAGCGCGCAGTCGGCGAAGACCGGCTGCCAGCACACGCCCGCCGCGAAGAAGAAGCCAAAGAAGACGTCCAGCGCGGCGCCCGACAGCCCGGCGCCGACACCGATGCGCAACTCCGGCGGCGTCCCGACGACCGCCAACCCGACCACGTCGCTCGCCTCCCCCGGCCCCGTTGCGGTCGGCGTGCCGAACTTCTTCATCAACAAATTCCGCATCCCGCCCTTCCTGCTGCCGATCTACCAGGCGGCCGGGATCCAGTACGGGATCCGCTGGGAGATCCTCGCCGCGATCAACGAGATCGAGACCGACTACGGCCGCAACCTCAACATCTCCTCCGCCGGCGCGCTGGGCTGGATGCAGTTCATGCCCCCAACCTGGAAGGCGTACGGCGTCGACGCCAACCGCGACGGCCGCAAGGACCCCTTCAACCCCGTCGACGCCATCTTCGCCGCTGCGCGCTACCTCAAGGCCGCGGGGGCCGACAAGGACCTGCGCCGCGGGATCTTCGCCTACAACCACGCCGACTGGTACGTCGACTCCGTGCTCGTACGCGCACGGCTGATCGGAGGGCTGCCCGCCGATCTCGTCGGCTCGCTCAGCGGCCTGACGCAGGGCCATTTCCCCGTCCACGCCAAGGCGCGCTACGCCGACGACATCTCAGAGCGCGAGGCCAAGCGCCGCGTGAAGACGGGCACGAACGCCGCGATGCCGATCGAGTCAGTCGGCGCGCGCCGCGACATCAACATCTACGCCGAAGACAAGTCGCCGGTCATCGCCGTCCAGGACGGGAAGATCACCGCCGTCGGACAGTCCAAGCGGCTCGGGCGCTACGTGCGGATGCGCGACGTCTACGGCAACACCTACACGTACGGTCACCTCGGGACCGTCGCGTCGAAGGTCGCGGTGCCCAAGCGCAAGACGCAGAGCAAGGCGTCGATCGCCAAGGAGCTCGAGCTGCCCAAGCGCGATCCGAAGCCGACCAAGGCGGCCAGCGCCGGCAAGCAGCTATCCAAGAAGGCCACGAAGAAGGCCGAGCACGTCGCGCTCACCGATCCCGCCGCCATGGAGCCCGAGACGGCTCGGGTCGCCAAGGAGCGCCTGTTCGCCCATCCGACGCGCAAGCGCGTCCTGCCCAACGGCGGCGCGCGGCAGATCGCGGAGCTCGAGTACGCGCTCGCCGACGGCGAGAGCCTGCGCAACTACATGACCGGCGTCTCGGGGCTTGACCGCGAGGACGTCGTCCTCAAGCCGCTGGCCCCCGGCCGCAAGGTCATCGCCGGCACGATCCTGGGGCGCGTCGGCAAGACCTCCGAGAAGACCTCGCCGCACCTCATGTTCGAGATCCGGCCGGCCGGCCGCGGCGCGCCGCGGATCGACCCGAAGCCGATCCTCGACGGCTGGAAGCTGCTCGAGTCGACGGCGATCTACCGCGCCCAGGGCAAGAACGCACTCCTCGGTCGGGACGCCCCGAGCATCTCGATCGGCCAGATCCTGCTCATGAGCAAGGAGACGCTGATCCAGCGCGTGCTCGCCAACCCGCGCATCGAGATCTACACCTGCGGGCGCCGCGACATCGCGTCCGGCGGGATCGACCGCCGCATCCTCGCGTCGCTCGAGTTCCTCGCCAGCTCAGGGCTCAAGCCGACGATCACGTCGCTGACCTGCGGCCACGGCTTCTTCACCTCCAGCGGCAACGTCTCGGCGCACAGCTCGGGCGCCGCCGTCGACATCGCGAAGGTCAACGGCATCCCGATCATGGGCCATCAGGGCGAGGGCTCGATCACCGACATCACGATCCGCCGGCTGCTGACGCTCCAGGGCACGATGAAGCCGACGCAGATCATCAGCCTGATGAAGTTCGGCGGGACCGACAACACGCTCGCGATGGGCGATCACGACGACCACATCCATGTCGGCTTCCGGCCCCAGTTCGATCCGAACTCGCGCGGCGCGCGTCAGCTCGAAGCCGTGCTCAAGCCGGCGCAGTGGATCAAGCTCATCGACCGCCTCGGCCGCATCGACAACCCGACCGTCCGCGTCAAGCCGTCGAAGTACTCGATCCGCGTCCCGGTCAGGCGGGCGTCGGGCTCGCACCGAGGCGAGTAGCAGCGGCCGGGCTACTCGACCCTGCCGGGTCGAGCCGGTCGCGCAGCTCGGCCCACAGCTCGGCATAGGCGAGCGCCGCCCGCCCATGCGGGGCGACGTCGGCGAGGGCCGCACGGTGCACGGCCATGCGTTCGACGTCGCTGGCGCTCGGGATCACCGTCTCCAACACGCCCTCGTAGGCGGCCGCCGTCTGCGCCACGAGCTCACGGTGCAGCCGCTTGCGGCCGTCGGTCATCGAGAAGAACGCGAAAATACGGGGCCCGCCCGCCCCGTTGCGCACCTCCTCGATGACGAAGCGGCGCAGCTGGTCGAACGTGCGCAGCGACAGCAGCGAGGCGATGAGCGGCACGAGCAGCGCGTCGGAGGCCTCGAAGACGCTCTCTGATGCAAGCGAGATCGCGGGCGGGCAGTCGAGGAAGACGAAGTCGTAGTCGTCGGCCAGCGGGGCGAGAACGCGCGCGATCCGGCGCGTCGGACGCTTCGTCGCGTCCAGCGCCAGATCCATGTTGCGATTGGAGAAGTCGGCCGGCAACAGATCCAGGCGCTCGTAGTCCGATCCCTTGATCAGCGCCGCCGGGTCGCTCTTGCCGCGCACGAGCTTGCCGCCACCGCCCTTGATCTTCGGCTTGACGCGCAGCAGGAACGTCGCGGCGCCCTGCGGATCGAGGTCCCACAGCAGCACGCGAGCGCCGCCGGCCGCGGCGAGCTGCGCGAGGTTGACCGCCGCGGACGTCTTGCCGACGCCGCCCTTGATGTTGTAGGAGGCGATGACGGTCGTCATGCGAACGTCCGCTTGACGAGCTTTCGCCGCTCTTTGGACGCGAACGCCTCGAAGCGCTCGGCGAACTGCTCCCGCGCGCGCTGCTGATCGTCGGCGAGGCGCTGCACGAGCACCCCCATCGCCATGAGCGCCGCGGCGCCGCCGTCGAGCGCTGCGATCTCGTCGCCGATCGAGCGTAGCTGCACGGCCTGCACCTCGCGGTCCTGGAAGCGCCCGAGCACGTCCTGGAGTGCCTTCAGCGACGACACCATCGGCCTGTGGACATCCGCGGGGTACAGCGACGAGAAGAACTCGAGCAGGTAGCGCAGCTCCTTGCTCTGCTTGCGCAGGTCGTGCAGCGCCTCGTGCGGGCTGCCGTCGTCGATCGCCTTCCCCATCCGCACCATGCGCTTGTAGACCTTCGCGATGCGCGCGCCCGCGACCTCCCCGACGGCGCCCGCGGCGTTGGGCCGATTCGCCTCGTCGGCGGTCGTGAGCTCGTCGAGGTGCTCGGCCCAGTCCTCGAGCAGCGTCCCGATCCCCGGCGAGTTCAGCGCGGCCACCATCTGCGCCCGTGCGACCTCGCGGCGGCGCTGGAGCAGCGTGTGCAGCGGCGCGACGTCGGGCGCGATCGTCGGCGGGAGGTCACGCGTGAGCTCCTCGAACTCGAGCAGCTGGACGTCGAGATCGCGCGTCGGCCCGGTGACCGCCTGCAGGTTCTTGAACCCCGCGCGGAAGCGGCGCAGCGGCTCGGGCTCGAACACGCCCGAGAGCTCGCGCTGCAGCGCGCGCGAGCGCCGCACCGCGACACGCAGGTCGTGCAGGAACTCGGTGTCGACGTCGGCGAGCGTCCCGGGCAGGTTCGCCTCGATCGTCGCGAGCAGATGCGTGAGCACCATGACCGCCGCTGCGTCCGCGCGCTGCTCGGGCCGCAGCTTGACGCGCAGCTTCGACGACGTGCCGCCGGGCGTGCCGCCCGACGCCGCGACGGCGTCGTCCTGTACGGGGCGCTGCGCCTCGACGAGCCCGAGCCGGCGGGTGAGCAGCGCGCGCACGTCTTCGAGCTCGCCGTCGTAGCCGCGGACGCCGATGACGTGCAGGCGCGGGCGCAGCGGCGCGGGGCTGGCTGCGCTTGGACCGGCGACCGCAGCCGGCTCCTCCACTCGCAGGCGCACGACCGTCTTGCCCTCCTCGTCGAGCACGCTCACTGCAAGCAGGCGGCTGCGCACGCGGGCGATCGGCATCGCGGCGCGCATCTCGAGCAGGGCGGCGAGGCGCTCGCGCAGCGGCCCGACCGGCACGTCATCGGCGAACAGCCACTCCGCGACGGGCTGCAGCGCGTCGCCGACCTCCTCCTCATACGTCGTCGCATCGGCGAGCGCGAGCCGCCCGCGCGTCACGATGAGCGCCAGGCCCGCATCGTGCAAGCGACCGTCGAAGGTGTCCCAGAACGTGCGCTCGATCGTGCGCGCCCGCTGCGTGACGATCGCGATCTCCGCGGCCAGCGCATCCGCCGCCGCCGAGCCGGAGAGGCCGTCGGGCAGCAGCATCTGGGTGCCCCGGGCGGTCATGCGCGCACAGTGTCCCACCGCGCGCGAAAGGGCTCTGTGCGGTTGGGATCGGTGACCGTGTCGTTGCGAGCCGCATCCTCCGACCTGTGAACGAGCCGTGAACGCGTGTATGGGCGGCGCGCGGCGGGGGCATCGCCAAGGGCGTGGAGCAAGACGTCGTGATCGTGCTCATGGTGGGCGTGGCGCTGGCCTTCGCGCTGCTCGCGAGCCTCGGGCTCATCGGCGTGGGCCCCTACGTGATGTTCGCCAGCAAGTAGGGCCGGTCTTGGATTCGGGATCGACGTTGCCCTCGTTCGTCGAAGACCGGCCGTTGACCACGGCCGCCCTGAGCTTCGCGTCCGAGGCGCACGGCGGCCAGGCGCGGGAGGCGGATCGCGCGCCGTACATCCTGCATCCGCTCGAGGTGGCCTCGATGCTCGACGGGCATGGGTTCGACGACGCGGTCACCGCCGCAGCGGTGCTGCACGACACCATCGAGGACACCGAGGCCAGCAGCGCGCAACTGCGCCGGCGCTTCGGCACCCGGGTGGCGGACCTGGTCGACGCCTTGACCGAAGCCGGCACCCACGTGCCCGAGGACGTACGGCGCACGGCGCTGCGAGAACGCGTTGCCCGCGTCGACGGCGAGGCCGCGGCCATCTTTGCGGCGGACAAGCTGTCCAAGGTGCGCGAGCTGCGGATCAGGCTCACCTGCGACCCGGGCTACGGCGATGAGCGCGCGGCGGAGGCGAAGCTCGACCACTACTGGAAGAGCCTGGAGATACTCGAATCCACGATTGGCGCGCACCCGCTCGTGCGGCAGCTGCGGTTCGAGCTCGAGATGCTGCGCGCGCTTCCGCCGCGCGGCGCGCCGTAACACGACGCGTGCGCGCGTTCGACCATCCCAAGCGTCACTGCCGCCCGAGATACTTCTTGATGCAGTGTGCAGCGCCGAGGCCGCTCGCGAACGGGTGAAAGTCGCCCAGCGGCACGAGGTCGTAGCCGAGTTCCTGCCAGACGACCTTGTTGCGCTCATCGGTCGCCTTCAGGGCGCCGAACGGGCCGTGGCCGTAGGTCGGGATCAGGACCTTCGGCAGCTCGCCTTCAGGGCTGTGCACGAGCACGTTGTTCGATGTCGCGAAGTACCAGCTGCGCAGCCGCGCCTCGGGGTCGTCGGCGTAGACGAGCGGCATCGGCGCGCGGCGGACGTCGAAGCCCGCCTGGGCGAGCTGGCGGGCGATGTCGTCGAACACCGGGGCCATCGCCTGCGGCTGCAGCGGCTCGCCGGTGAGATCCGCGGCCTCGCGCGGGTCGCCTACGATCACGCGGTAGCGCTCGTCCTCGCCGCGCCCGGCCAGGCTGACGAACATGTCGATATGGAAGATCGGCTGGCGCGTTCCCGGCTGGTTGCCGGCGTAGAGCTCCTCCTGCCATACCTCGCCGTCGAGCTCGAACTCACGCACCTCGGCGGGCGGGACGGGCAGCGTCGTGCCAACGGGTATGAACGTTCGCTTCGCGTCGAGGTACGTGCGGTACACGCTGCGCAGCAGCTCGCCCTGCGTTGTGCCGGGCGGGACCGCGAGGATCCCCTCCAGGAACGTCAGGAGCGGGTAGTCGATGCCGACGAAGAAGAAGTCGTCGCCGACCAGCACGTTGCCGCCCTGGAGATGCAGCGGCGCCTGGAAGAGCCCCATCCCGGCCGCCGCGCTCACCTGGTCTGCGACGAGCGCGTCTCCGAAGCGCGGAAACGCCGCCGGCTCCACGAACGCCGCGCTTCCGTCCTTCTCGGTCACGACGACGTACCCGTCCTCGGCCCACACCGAGAAGCCGAGGAAGTCGTCGGTCGCGACGACCTGCGTGTCGTCCTCGCGCGCGGCAGCTTCGACCCACGCCTGGACATCGATCGCAACGCCGTCGTGCGTGAGCACGACGAGCTCGATCCCGCGCGGGAGCTTCATGAGCATGTCGCGGTAGACCACGCCCAAGGGGTTCTCGTCCCCTCCCGCGACGGCGTAGTCGGGGATCGTCAGCAGCATCTTGGCGATCGCGCCGTCGGCCGTTGCGACGAGCGACGGCGAGTCGGGCTTCGTGGGCGCCAGCTCGGCCGCGGCTCGCGCGGTCTGCACCCGCCGGCGGTGTACCTCGGCTGGCACATCGCGATCCGTGCGCTTGATCGCGCCGGGAACCTTCGGGAAATGGCGGGGGCGCAGCGGCGGGACGTCCATCACGGTCTGCGGTCAGGTCTACCCCGCCAAGAGGTCGAGCAGCAGCGTGGACCAGCCGAAGTTGCGGGCGCCGAGCCCCGCCCCGGTCAACGGGTCGTAGTACTCGCGGAAGCCGTGGCGCTCCGTCGCCACCGCGAGCGATGCGACGACACGCGCGGCTTCGTGTTCGTAGCCGAGCTCGCGCATCGCCGGCGCGAGCAGCCACGCCGTATTCATCCACGACGGGCCGCGCCAGCAGCGGAAGCGATCCCAGCGCGGGTTGAACGCCGGCTCCTCCATGCTCACGGACGGGATGCCGAACGGCGCGCTGTAGCGGCGCGGGTCGAGCAGGTGCTGCTCGACGAGGCGGACGCGCACGTGCTCGGGGATACCGTCGAGCACGAGCGGGGAAAGCGACGACCAGGTCGACACGGCCACGGGTCGCTCGTCGCGCCCGGCGAGATCGAAGAACAGCCCGGTGCGCTCGTCGTAGCAGCGCTCCAGCAGCGCGGTCTCGACGCGCCGCGCGCGCGTCGTCCAGCACGACTCGCCGCTGAGACGCGCCATCGCGTGCAGGGAGAGCGCGTAGGCGACGTTCATCCACACGTCCTCGACGTGATGGTCGAAGCGCTCGATCAGCGCGCGCGCGTCCCAGCGCGCGCGCCGGCCGCGCTCCATGAGCAGCAGATAGCCGATCCGGTCGTGGGCGAGCCGCCCGTAGACCGGCTCGTACTTCGGCGAGTCGTCGAGGCCCGACTCATCCGGGACGATGATGCTCAGCAGGCCGTCCTCGTCGGGATCGCGCTCGCGCCCGAGCCACCGCAAGTGGGTGCCGAGCCGGGGCAGCGCCTCGCGGCGGAACGCGGGCTCGTCGGGCGACGCCGCGGCGACGATCTCCCATGCGAACGCCAACAGCGGCGGCCCGATCGTCTCGGTGCGCCAGTCGCCGAGAAACCCGCGGGTCGCGTACAGGGGCGCACGCCGCCACCCCGCCGGGGCGTCCCAGAACACGGTGTGCGGCATGAAGCCCTCAGGCCGGCCAGAGCTCAGAATCGTCCGCAGCTCGGCCCGCGCGCGCGCCGCATCGATGCTCCGCCACGCGATCGCGTGAAAGCACGAGTCCCAGTGCCACATGTGGCGGTAGCGCGGCGGCGCTGGGCAGGTATAGGCGTATCGCCGCCCCTCGCTATCGCGACGACGGCGGCCCTCCCGCCAGTTCGTTCGCAGGACCAGCTCGCCCGCGGCGGCGAGGGCGCAGTGCACGGAGCTCGGGGAGCCGGCGGTCTCGGTGCTCAGGCTCCGCCTCCGGTCGGCAGGCGCGCGCCCACCAGCTGCTCGAGCGCCCTCGTCTCGGCGTAAAACGCGGCTGCCCAGGTCGAGCGGGCGGCCAGGCGCGCTGCGGCGCGCCGGTCGGGCGCCGACGCGCGCGCGGCCTCGATCGCCGCCAGCAGGCCGTCGATGTCGCCCGGCTCGTACG
>JALZJA010000155.1 GCA_030860005.1 Actinomycetota bacterium | reverse complement strand
GACGGAGCCCGCACGCTTCGAGCACCTTCTCGCGCTCCCCGAGGGAGCCGATCTCGGCAAGGCGATCAACGACGCCATGCGCGCTGTCGAGCAACACAACACGCACCTCGCGGGGGTCCTTCCGAGGGCGTACACGTCGATCGACAACGGGACGCTCGCGTCGCTGCTGCGTCACATCAACGGCTACACGAAGGATCTCGATGGCGACGCCTTCGGCCTGATCTACGAGTACTTCCTGGCGAAGTTCGCGCTCTCGGAGGGCCAGGGCGCGGGCGAGTTCTTCACGCCGGCGTCGATCGTGCGCCTCATCGTCGAGATCATCGAGCCGTTCCACGGCCGGATCTTCGACCCCGCGTGCGGCTCGGGTGGGATGTTCGTGCACTCGGCGCACTTCGTCGAGCGTCACAAGCATTCCCCGGGCGAGGAGCTGTCGGTATACGGGCAGGAGAAAGCAGCCGGCACGGTCCGCCTGGCGAAGATGAACCTCGCGATCCACGGCCTGTCCGGCGACATCAGCGAGGGCAACAGCTACTACCAAGACATGCACGACAGCGTGGGGCGCTTCGACTTCGTGATGGCCAACCCACCGTTCAACGTCGATCGGATCGACAAGGCCAAGCTCGAAGGCGATCGGCGCTTCCCGCATCTGCCCAGAGCCGACAACGGCAACTACCTCTGGATCCAGCTGTTCGCGACTGCGCTCAACGACACCGGCAGAGCCGGCTTCGTCATGGCGAACTCCGCCTCCGACGCCCGTCACAGCGAGGCCGCGATCCGCCGCAAGCTCATCGAGAGCAGCGCCGTCGACGTCATGGTCGCGATCGGTCCGAACTTCTTCTACACGGTCACGCTGCCGGTGACGCTCTGGTTCCTGGACCGCGGGAAGGCGGGAACCGAGCGCGCGGATCAAGTGCTGTTCATCGACGCGCGAACCGTGTTCCGTCAGGTCGATCGCGCGCACCGCGACTTCACCGACCAGCACATCGAGTTCCTCGCCAACATCGTGAGGCTCTATCGCGGTGAGGATCCCGAGTTCGACCTCGGCGGGGACGGGCGGTTCTCGGCCCGCTTCCCCGAGGGTGCCTACGCGGACGTGACCGGCCTGTGCATGGTCGCGACGATCGCCGAGATCGAGGCGCAAGGATGGAGCTTGAATCCGGGTCGCTACGTGGGCACTGAGGTCGAGGATCTCGACGACGAGGTCTTCGAGGAGAAGCTCGCCGCCGCCCACGTCGAGCTGCGCGACCTCGCCGCGCGGGCCGCGAAGCTCGACGCCGCCATCGACGGCGTGCTCACGCAGCTGCTGGCGAAGTGACCTGTCAAGCGGCGGGTCAGTTTGAATCGCCCAGGATCACCTTTGCGGCGGCGTGCCCAAGGCGGCGAGCACGTATCCAGCGCGCTTGGGCAGATCTTCTGGAGGGGTTCGCGCCGATGGGTCCGACGCTCCGCTGGGCCGGATCGACTCGTCGATCTCCTCGACGGTGCCGCGCGCAAAGTCCAGACGAAAGATGGTGTTCCCCATTGTTTGTCGGCTCCAGGATCGAGGTGTCGCAAAGCGATACTTCCATCCGGGTCGGATGCGATGCGGTACTAGCGGAGCAGCGCTGGTGCCGGATCCAGCCCGTTCGGCCACACGACCGTGCGCGCCTCATCGTCGACGCGAACCTTGCGGAAGTAGGCCGGGTCGCGCAACGGCTCCCCGAGCGTGCCGCGCAGCAGGAACGAGCAGTCGACGTTGCGTACGAGCCCGTCGCTGAACGTCACTCGCAGGTTGTAGCCGTCCAGCGGCTCGGCATCGGTTACGCGCAGCACGCTCCTCATGCTACGTCTCCGACTTGTCGTCCGATCTCGGATCGAACGCGCACCCGAGGCGCGACGTTGCCGCTCCGAGGCGGCGATCATTGCTCCAGAGCGTGGCACCGTCGGTCAGCTTGGTGGCGGCCAGAAGCTGGGCATCGACGTAGCCGATGCCCAGCCCGTACAGCTCGTGGTGTTCGATCAGGGTCAGCACCTCGGTCGGTGTTGCCGCTGTCGCCTGCGGGAGTCTGCTGAGCAGCCCGATGACTTGATCACGCCGGCTCAGGTGACCCAGGGCGAGCTCCCCGACGACCCACGGGTGAGCGAGAACGGCGCCGCGCTCGAGCAGGCGCGTCAAGGTCCTGCTTCCAGATCGGAGGTGGTCGATCCACACCGATGTGTCGACGAGGATCACGCGGACTCGGATCGGCGCCTGGGAACGTCGCCGAGCGTGGGATCGGTGCCCCCGAGCTTCGCCAGGCGGCGAGCGCTCTCGCGTTCGATGAGCGCCGTGAGCGCCTGGCGAACCAGAGCGGCCTTCTCGGTCGTTCCCGTCAGCCGCTGTGCCTCTGCCAGCAGATCGTCATCCAAGGCAAGGGTCGTCCGCATTCGCCATCTCCTCGTGCTAGCACCGATAGGAGCATCAAATGATGTCATAGAACGTGCCTCATAATGAGTCCGGCCAGGTTTACCAACCAGCGATAAACCTCGAAAAGGTAGATAAACCGGCGAGCGCGAAACGGACCATCGACCGTTACGTCGGCTTCATGGTGCGCAAGCGTCTCTAACGTCTTGCACCGTTTACGTTAGAGACGTATCGTCTCCGTCATGGACCCGATTCCCCGGACGGTCGAGCTTCCCGTGCAGACGGTGCGGCTGCTGGGCGAGGCCGAGGCCTCTCTCGGACGGTTGGACGGAATCGGCCGACTGATGCCGAATCCCCACCTGCTCACGCGTCCGTACCTCCTTCGCGAGGCGATCTCGTCGACGAGGATCGAAGGGACGCGCGCGTCGATAGCCGACGTCTACGACGTCGACGCCGGTGGCGATGCTCCCAATGCGGACGTCGAGGAGGTGCTCGGCTACGTCAACGCGCTGGAGTGGGGCCTCGGGCAGTTCGACTCGCTGCCGCTCAGCGCTCGGCTGATGCGGGAGATGCACCGTCGCTTGATGGCGGGCGTTCGTGGCCGGGATCGGATGCCGGGCGAGCTGCGCACGACGCAGAACTGGATCGGCGCGCCCGGTTCGACGATCGAGACCGCACGCTTCGTCCCCCCGCCGCCGCAGGAAATACCGGCGCTACTCACCGACTGGGAGCGCTTTGCCAACGAGGACACCGAGATGCCGCTTCTGGTTCAGAACGCGCTGCTGCACTCGGAGTTCGAGCGGATCCACCCGTTCCTCGATGGCAACGGCCGCCTCGGCCGGCTGCTGCTCGTCTACTTCCTGATCGCGCGGGGTCGGTTGGCGGCGCCACTGCTCTACCTGAGCGCGTACCTGGAGCAGGATCGTCGCCGCTACTACGACGCGCTTCAGGCCGTGCATGAGAGCGGCGATGTGGTCCCATGGATCGATCTCTTCCTGAGCGCCGTCCACACGCAGGCCGGGGACGCCGTCGTGCGAGCCGAGCGGATCGTTGCCCTCCGGGAGACCTATCGCCAAGCGGCGGCCTCGATCGGGAGCGCGAACAGCCTGGCGCTCGTCGACCTCATCTGCGAGAACCCACTGGTGACGTCACGACTCGTCGAGCGGCAACTTGGCGTGAGCCGGCCGACGTCGCTCCGGCTCCTGCGGCAGCTCGAGGAGCGTGGGGTGCTGGAAGAGCGCGAGCTCGGAGCTCGCGGGCAGCGGCGGTACGTGGCGCGGGAGTTGATGGCCGCCGTGGCGGAGGAGGGAGTGGATGTCGGTGAGTGAGTGGCGGGAGGTCCAGCTCGGTGAGCTGTGTCAGCGCGTGACGAGCGGCGGAACTCCGAAGCGGTCGCGTGCCGACTACTACGCCCAAGACGATCAGGGTCATAGCTGGGTGAAGTCGAGCGAGCTTGCAGATGGATACGTTCGGCTGACAGCTGAGCGAATCACCGAGCTGGGGCTGAACGAGTCAGCGGCAAAGCTTCTTCCTGCTGACTCGGTGCTAGTCGCAATGTACGGGGCCACCGCCGGTCGAGTTGGGATTCTCAAGATGGAGGCCGCAGTTAATCAGGCGGTTTGTGCGCTTGTTCTCGATGGGAAGCGAGCCCACCCGGTCTTCGTATTTCACGCGCTCCGATCGCTGTATCCCGACTTAGCCGCGAGTGCGGCTGGGGCTGCGCAGCAGAACCTCAATGCGGGAATTGTCCGATCCTTTCGGATTCTCGCGCCCAGCTACGCGACTCAGTGCCGTATTGCGGCTGTGATCGGAGCGTTCGACGAACTCATCGAGATCAACGACCGACGGATCGAGCTGCTCGAAGGCCTCGCCAGATCGCTCTACCGCGAGTGGTTCGTGCGGTTTCGGTTTCCGGGATGCATCAACGTTGAGCTTGTTGACTCGGACATCGGGCGAATACCGCAGGGGTGGGTGGCAGGGTGCGTCGGAGACTTCCTTGAGGTCATGGGGGGAGGCACGCCGTCCAAGAAGCGCGAGGAGTTTTGGGCAAACGGAACGATCGACTGGTTCACCCCGAGCGATCTCACTCGCGGCTCCACAAGATACGTAGAGGCCTCGACAGTTCGGATAAGCGAGTTGGGACTCTCGAAGGTGACGTTCACCGGCGACGATGATGAGCGCACGACCGAGACGGTCCGCTTCGTCGACTGGTCGACGCCGCAATACAACGACTTCGTTGCGGTCAGCCAGTTCTGGGTCGTCGGCCCGCTGCACACGCGGCGCTGCGACATCGTCTGCTTCGTCAACGGGATCCCGTTCGTGCTGATCGAGCTGAAGGCGTCGCACAAGCTGATCGAGCACGCGTACTCGAAGAACCTGCGCGACTACCGCGACACGATCCCGCAGCTCTTCGCGGCGAACGCCTTCGTCGTCCTGTCAAACGGATCCGAGACGAAGGTCGGCGCGACGTTCGCGCCGTGGGAGCGCTTCGGCGAGTGGAAGCGCGTCGCCGACGAGCAGGAGCCCGGCGTCGTCTCGCTGGAGACCGCGATCCGCGGCCTGTGCGACCCGGCGCGGCTGCTGGACGTCGTCGAGAACTTCGTCGCGTACGTCGAGCGCCCCGGCGGCCTGGTCAAGATCCTCGCCCAGAACCATCAGGTCCTGGGCGTCAACGCGGCGATGCGCGCGCTGCGCGACGAGCGCACGCGCGAGGGCCGGCTCGGTGTCTTCTGGCATACGCAGGGCTCGGGCAAGAGCCTGTCGATGCTGTTCTTCACGCAGAAGGTGCTGCGCCGCGAGCCCGGCAACTGGACCTTCGTCATGGTCACCGATCGGACCGAGCTCGACGACCAGCTCTACGGCGGTTTCAAGGACGCGGGGGCGGTCGCGGGCCACGTGCAGGCGACCTCGTCGTCGCATCTTCGGCAGCTGCTGAGCGAAGACCACCGCTACGTCTTCTCGCTGATCCACAAGTTCCGGCCCGAGCAGGGGGCGGACATTTCGGTCTGCTCGGACCGCGAGGACGTCGTGGTGATCACGGACGAGGCGCACCGCAGCCAGTACTCGACGCTCGCGCTGAACATGCGCGAGGCGCTGCCGAACGCGAGCTTCCTCGGCTTCACCGGGACGCCGCTCATCGCCGGCGAGGCGCAGCGCACCCGCGAGGTCTTCGGCGACTACGTCTCGACCTACAACTTCCGCGACTCGATCGAGGACGGCGCGACGGTCCCGCTGTTCTACGAGAACCGCATCCCGGAGCTCCAGATCATCAACGAGCGCTTCGACGAGGAGCTCTCAGACATCCTCGAGCAGGCCGAGCTCGACGAGCAGCAGGAACGTGCGCTGTCGCGCCGGTTCGCGACCGAGTACCAGCTCATCACGCGCCCGGCCCGCCTGAAGCGGATCGCGGCGGACCTCGTTCGCCATTTCGTCGGGCGTGGCTTCCAGGGCAAGGCGATGTTCGTCGCGATCGACAAGGCGACGGCGATCCGGATGTACGACCTCGTCGCCGAGCAGTGGCAGGTGCATCTCGAAGAGCTCGAGGAGCGCGCGGCGCGCCTCCCGCGGCTGGAGCGCGCAGGCATCGACGAGCAGATCGCGTTCATGCGGGAGACCGACATGGCGGTCGTGATCTCGCAATCGCAGAACGAGATCGACGACCTGCGCGAGCTCGGCCTCGACATCGCGCCGCACCGCAAGCGGATGCTTGCCGAGGACCTCGACGAGCGCTTCAAGGACGCGGCCGACCCATTCCGGCTGGTCTTCGTCTGCGCGATGTGGATGACCGGCTTCGACGTGCCGTCCTGCTCGACGATCTATCTCGACCGGCCGATGCGCAACCACACGCTGATGCAGACGATCGCCCGCGCCAACCGCGTGTTTCCCG
>JALZJA010000148.1 GCA_030860005.1 Actinomycetota bacterium | reverse complement strand
CGCGAAGGGCACGCTCAGCGCCCGCGGGCACGAGCGCACGCTGCGGGTGGCGCGGACGATCGCCGACCTCGACGGCAGCGCCCGCGTTCGCGACGAGCATGTCCGCGAGGCCCTCGGCCTGCGCGGGGAGGATGGCGCCGGTTGCGCGGACGCCAGGGAGGCCGCATGACGGCATGCGATGAATGCCTGCGCCGGACGGCGCTCGTCGGGCGGCTCGCGCCGCACATCGAGCGTGCGCGCCGCGAGCACCGGCACCTGCGCGAGCTGCTCACGCTCACCGACGACGAGCTCATCGTGGCTCTGGGCGGTGATCGCCGCGGCGAGCTCGAGCGCGCGCACGAAGAGTTCGACGCGCGCGTGGCGCGCGCGGAGATCGAGCGAGCCGAGCTGCGGGCGGTATGCCGTCACGACGAGCCTTACCCGTCGCTCCTGCTCCAAGCAGCCGATGCGCCCGCCGTGCTGCACGTCGCCGGACACGTGCAGCGGCTCGCAGCGCTGGCGTGCGAGGGCGCCTCGGCGGTCGCGGTCGTCGGCGCCCGCCGCGCAGGCCCCGACGGTCTGGAGGTGGCGCGCAGCCTCGGCCGCGGCCTGGCCGCCGCCAGCGTCACGGTCGTCAGCGGGATGGCGCTTGGAATCGACTCGGCCGCGCATGCCGGTGCGCTCGAGGTCGGCGGCCCGACGCTCAGCGTGCTGGCCGGGGGCGCCGACGTCCCGTACCCGCCGAGCAAGCGCGGTCTGTACCGGACGCTGGTTGACACCCAGGCGGCGGTATCCGAGATGCCGCCCGGGATGCGGCCATGGCGCTGGTGCTTCCCCGCCCGCAACCGCACGATCGCGGGCCTCGCCTCGCTGACGATCGTCGTCGAGGCCGCCGAGCGCTCCGGCTCGCTCATCACGGCTGATCTCGCGCAGGAGCTTGGCCGTACGGTCGGCGCGGTGCCGGGTTCGGTGACCGCGCCGCGCTCGGCGGGCTCAAACGCGCTCCTGCGCGACGGCGCGCTCGTCATCCGCCACGCGCAGGACGCCCTCGACGAGGCGCTCGGCATCGGCGTCGCCACCGCGAGCGCCACCGCCATCGATCGTCGCCGCGCCGCCGAGCTCCAGACGCCGCTGCGCACGCTGCTGCGCGAGGTCTCGGAGGGGCGCGACACGGTCGCGGCACTCGCCACCACCCCGGCGGAGGCGCAGGCCGCGCTTGCCGGCCTCGCCGAGCTCGAGCTGCTCGGGTTCCTGCGTCGCGGTCCGGGAGGACGCTATGTGCGGCTCGGCTGAAGCCAGAGGTCCAAGTCGTCACGGGCGGTCGTATCCTCGACGCCGTGACACCGCGGCGTGTGCCCATCGTCCTGTCGATCGCCGGGTCTGACTCCGGTGGCGGGGCAGGCATCCAGGCCGATCTCAAGGCGTTCGCGCGCGCCGGCGTGCACGGCGCGACGGCCATCACCGCGATCACGGTGCAGAACACGGTCGCGGTCACCGCCGTGCAAGTGGTGGATCCGCAGATCATCGCCGGTCAGATCACGGCGGTTGCCGACGATCTCGGCGTCGACGCGGTCAAGATCGGGATGCTCGGCGACGTGACGACGATCGAGACGGTCGCGCGCACGCTCGACACGCTGCCGCACAGAACCCTCGTGGTACACGACCCGGTCATGGTCGCCGAATCCGGTGCGCGGCTGCTGGAGCCCGACGCGATCGACGCGCTGCGCGAGCTGATTCTCCCGCGCGCGACGATCATCACGCCGAACCTCGCCGAGGCGCGGGTGCTCGCCGACGACGACAAGCTCGACGGCGAGGCGCTCGTGCGCGCCCTTCACGCGCTTGGGCCGGACGCCGTCGTCGTCACCGGCGGCCACCGCGACGCCGCGACAGACCTCTTCTACGACGGTGCGAGCATCACCGAGCTGCCCGGTGAGCGCCATCCCGACGGCGCCGCGCATGGATCGGGCTGCACGCATTCGTCGACGCTCGCCGCCCGCCTGGCGCTCGGCGACGGTCCCCTCGCCGCAGCGCGACACGCGCGGGAGACGGCGGCGGCGGCGGTCGCCGACGGGCTGCGCGATGTAGGCGCCGGCGCCGGCCCCGTGGACGTGTTCGGACTCGCTCGCGAAGAGCCGTCGTCGCGCTGACTTCGCTTTGTCATAATCGCCACGCCATGAGGTTTCTGCGCATGAAGCCGGGGCACGGGGAGGTCCTCATCGCGGAGGGGGACGTCGACGTGCCCGAGGAGCACGAGACGCTCGTGGACGAGTTCCGTGCGCAGCTCGACGCGGGCATGTGGGCCGCCGTCCCGTGCGCCACGGCGAGTGGTCGCCGCGAAGCGCAGATGGTCTCGAGCTTCGACGAGGTACCGCGGGACGCCGACCGCGTGATCTTCTTCCCGCGCGCAGCCGGCGGGCGGTAGGCGCATGCTCCTCGCCCTCAGCGCCAGCGCGATCGTCATCCTCGTGCTGCTGTGGGAGGTCGCCTGGCCGCTCGCCGCGGAGCACATCGAGCGCTGGCGCGCGCGGCGCGCGCTCGTCGATGTCGACGGATATGACCCGGGCCGCGAGCGGCGCGCCGAGCAGAAGGCGCGCGCGCTGTTGCGCTCCTGCGTCAACGAGGAGGAGTGGGCGATGTACCGCGACCTCGGCTTCATCCGCGTGTGGGGCGGCCTCTCCGAGGGCCCGGGACGCGACGACGCCTTCGGTGGCGCGCCGTACGCCTACCTCATCTACCCGCACAAGCCGGTCATCGCCTACCTGCCCCAGACGCGCCGCCTGCTGAACGAGTACTGCGTCGCGTTCCCGGACGAGACGCGCCCGTACGGCTCGGCGCGGCTACCCGACTCCGACGACGTCCTCGCGAAGTGGATGGGGCTGACCGGCGACGAGCGGCGCATCGTCGCCACAGCGAACATGCACCTGCCCGGCCGCCAGATCGATCCCAAGCAGGTACGCCGCGACCTTTGGCGGCTGACCCAGTGGGAGCAGTTGCGGATGCGCGAGCGCCATCGCGGCGCGGGTGGTGTTCCCGCTCCGTGAGCACGAACGGCAAGCTCGATCAGAAGCACCGCAGCCGCGCCCTCACCGAGGGCCCGGCACGCGCCCCGGCGCGCGCCTATCTCAACGGCATCGGCTTCGACGCCGAGGCGCTGAGCAAGCCGATCATCGGCGTCGCCTCGACCTGGATCGAGACGATGCCCTGCAACTTCCACCTGCGCGCGCTCAGCGCGAAGGTCAAGGAGGGGATCCGCGCGGCGGGCGGGACGCCGATGGAGCTCAACACCATCGCGATCTCCGACGGGATCACGATGGGCACGATCGGGATGAAGACGAGCCTCGTCTCGCGCGAGGTCATCGCCGACTCGATCGAGCTCGTCGCGCTCGGGCATCTCTTCGATGGCGTCGTCGCGCTCAGCGGCTGCGACAAGACGATCCCGGGCACGGTGATGGCCCTCGCACGGCTCAACGTGCCGAGCGTCATGCTCTACGGCGGCTCGATCGCGCCCGGACGCTTCCGGGACCATGACGTGACGATCCAGGACGTCTTCGAGGCCGTCGGCAGGCACGCCGCCGGCTCGCTGAGCGACGAGGAGCTCGCCGAGCTCGAATCCGTCGCCAGCCCGGGCTCCGGCGCGTGCGCCGGCCAGTTCACCGCCAACACGATGGCGATGGCCTTCGAGGTCCTCGGGATCAGCCCGATGGGCAGCTCGATGGTTCCGGCGATGGACGCCTCGAAGGCCGATGTCGCCGTAGAGGCGGGCAGGCTCGTCATGGACGTGCTCGAGCGCGGCCTGCGGCCACGGGACATCATCACGAAGGACGCGCTGGAGAACGCGATCGCCGCGATCGCGACCTCGGGCGGCTCGACGAACGGCGTCCTGCACCTGCTCGCCGTCGCGCGCGAAGCCGGGATCGACCTCGACATCGACGACTTCGACCGCATCTCGGAGGCGACCCCGCTGCTGTGTGACCTCAAGCCCGGCGGCAGGTACGTCGCGACCGACCTCTACGCGGCCGGCGGCGTCCCGCTCGTGGCCAAGCGCCTGCTCGAGGCGGGGCGGCTGCACGAGGACGCGATCACCGTCACGGGCCGCACGGTCGGCGAGCACGCCCGCGAGGCGCAGGAGACCGAGGGACAGCAGGTCGTACGGCCGGTCGACGATCCGATCAAGGCGACGGGCGGCCTCGCGATCCTGCGCGGCAACCTCGCTCCCGACGGCTGCGTCGTCAAGCTCTCCGGCCACGAGCGCCGCCGCCACCAGGGCCCCGCGCGAGTCTTCCACAGCGAGGAAGCCGCGATGGACGCGGTCATGCACGAGTCCATCGAGCGGGGCGACGTCGTCGTCATCCGCAACGAGGGCCCGGCCGGCGGCCCGGGCATGCGCGAGATGCTCGCCGTCACCGCAGCGCTCAACGGCATCGGCATGGGGACGCACGTTGCGCTGCTCACCGACGGCCGCTTCAGCGGCGCGACGCACGGCTTCATGGCCGGGCATGTCGCACCCGAGGCCGTGCGCGGGGGTCCGATCGCGGCCGTCCACGACGGCGACGAGATCACGATCGACGTCGATGCGCGGCGCATCGATGTCGCGCTCGACGATGACACGATCGCCGAGCGCATCGCGTCCTACGACGGGCCCGACAGCAGTGACTGCGGCGGCGTGCTGGGCAAGTACGCCAAGCTCGTCTCAAGCGCCTCCGAGGGCGCCGTCACGTAGAAGCTGTTGCGCCACGAGGCGTAGTTCCAGCCGCTGCAGCCGATAACGGATCATGCTGCGGCCCTCGTACCCACAGGCTGCCGCAATCTCCAAGACGGTTGCCGCGCGGAGGCGCTATATCTGGAGAGCATGCGGATCGCGGTCGACATCGATTCCACGCTGCACCATTACTGGGACAGGCTCTCCGCCGCCGCGCAGCGGCGCTTCGGTGTCGAGCTGCCCTACGAGGAGCAGTTCGATTGGGGGATCACGAGACTGCGGCCCGAGCAGCTTCATCTCTGCATCCAGGAGACGCACTGCGACCAGGCGATCCTGGCAGGAGAGCCCTATCCGAACGCCGTCGAGACCGTTCGCGCGTGGCACGAGAAGGGACACTTCATCCAGATCACGAGCCACCGCGATGCCCAGACGCGTGACGCGACGGAGCGCTGGCTCGCGCAGATCGGCGTCCCGCACGATGAGCTGCACTGTTCCCACGACAAGGTCGGCCACTGCATCGAGGCCGGCATCGACTTGCTGATCGACGACAGCCCGGAGAATCTCGCCCGGGCGATCGAGCACGGCATCCTCGTCGCCACGATCGCCCATCCCTGGAACAGCGACCTGTGCGACGAGGAGGACGTCCTCTGCGGCGCCGACTGGCACGAGCTGGCCGCGCTGCTGGAGCCCGTGCTCGCGCCCGCCGAAGCCGTGTGACCCAGCCGTACCGCTTCAGTGCTGAAATCCGTCTCGTTAGAGTGATCCCGTCCCTGCTTCGCAGCGAACGACCATGCAACGCATGTCCAGCAACATCACCCTCATCTCGGCCATCGTCGGCGTCGCACTCGTGCTCTGCCTCGGCGCGATGTTCATCGCCGACGCCAGCAGCTCCGACAGCGTCGCGAAGGGGGTCAGGATCGCCAATGTCGAGGTCGGCGGCCTGAGCGCCGACGAGGCGCGGGAGAAGGTTCGCAACGACCTCGTCGCGCCGCTGCAGAAGCGGCTGACGATCGCGATCGGACGACCGAAGGACGCGGATTACCACCTGACCGCCAAAGAGGCGCGAGTCCGTGCCGACATCGACAGGATGGTCGACGAGGCGATCGAGGAGGGCCGCAAGGGCGGGGTCTTCGTTCGCACGTGGCGCGGGATCACCGGCGCAGAGCGCAACGTCACGGTCAAGCCGAAGGTCGAGTACTCGACCGCGGCCGTCGACCGGCTCGTCGACCGCGTAGAGAACCGGCTCAACCGCAGACCGATCGACGCCAAGGCGGAGTTCGAGCCCGGCAACATCTCCATCCGACCCGCACGAACCGGACGCTCGGTCGAGGTGGAGCGCTTCCGCGCCAGCGTCGTGGCGGAGCTCACCTCGCCTACGAGCGACCGCGCGGTGACGGTGCCGATCGAGACGAAGCGACCCAAGGTCACCACCGAGACCGTCGAGAAGCGCTATCCCGTCGTCGTCGAGGTCAACCGCGGCGCCTTCCAGCTGACGCTCTACAAGAAGCTCAAGCGCGCCAGGGTCTACCCGATCGCCGTCGGCCAGGCCGGCCTAGAGACGCCCGAGGGGCTCTACAAGATCCAGAACAAGGCGGTGAACCCGGCGTGGACGGTCCCCAACTCGTCATGGGCCGGATCGCTCGCAGGCAGGGTGATCCCGGGCGGCACGGCGGAAAACCCGCTGAAGGCGCGCTGGCTCGGCGTGTACGACGGCGTCGGCGTGCATGGCACGGACGCGCGCGGCTCGATCGGGTCAACCGCATCGCACGGCTGCATCCGCATGTACATCGAGGATGTCGAGGAGCTCTACGACGACGTTCCGGTCGGCTCGCCGATCTACATTCACTGAGTGAGGGCGTTTCGCCCTCCGGTCACCGCTCCCGGCGACCGGCGGGCGACGTTACCGGACGCGGATCTCCTCGATCGGGACTTCCTCCCAGCCCTGCGCCAAGAGCAGGGCATGGTGCGGGCGGTGTCGAAGGACGAGCGTCCCGATGAAGATCCCCCGCTCCCGCTTGCGCATGACCGCGTACCACATCGTCGAGGCGTCACCGGTGCCCTGGACTCGCAGCCACGGCCGCGGGGGCATGGCGGTGGCCGTGGCGACGCCGGCCTCGATGAGCTGGTGCTGGGTAGCAACGGTGCCGTGATCTGTGTCGATGAAGAAGACGCCCATCGAGCTCGAGGCTACCTCGGCATGGCGAGCGGCACTCCAGCGCTTCGACGACGACCTGCGCCGCCGCGGCGCCGCGGAGAAGACACGCCACGCCTACGCCGCCGACGTGCGCCAGTTCGCGTGCTGGGCTACCTGGCAGCGCATCGATCCGCCCGAGGTCACGCACAGGCTGCTGCGCCGCTACGCCGCGGCGCTGACGTCGAGCTACGCCGGCGGGGCCGAACGCCGCTCCGCGCCCGCCACGGTCGCGCGCAAGCTCGCCGCATTGCGCGCGTTCTTTCAGACCTTGCGCGAGCACGGCGAGATCCAGGCCAACCCCGCCGACCTGCTGTCGGCGCCCAAGCGCGGGCAGGAGCTTCCGAGCGTGCTGGCACCCGACCAGGTCAGCAAGCTGCTCGACCGTATTCCCGCCTCGACGCCGCTCGAGCTGCGCGACCGCGCGCTGTTCGAGATCGCCTACTCGAGCGGCCTGCGTGCGGAGGAGCTCGTTTCGCTCGACGTCACGTCGGTCGACTTTGACGCCGAGCAGCTGCGGGTCGAGGGCAAGGGCTCAAAGACCCGGATCGTGCCCGCTGGCGAGCCGGCGCTCGCGGCGCTCGCGCGCTACCTCGAACGCGCCCGCGCGGCGCTCGCCGACGGCGACGGACAGCCGGCCCTGTTTCTCAGCAAGTCGGGCCGCCGGCTGTCGACATCGGACATCCGCCGGCGGCTCGGCGTGTGGGCGCGGCACGCCGCGGTCCAGGGTGGGGTGCACCCCCACGCCCTGCGGCACTCGTTCGCAACCCATCTACTGGAGGGCGGCGCCGACCTGCGCTCCATCCAGGAACTGCTCGGCCACGCATCCATCTCCACGACTCAGATCTACACTCGGGTAGAGTCGGCGCGCCTGAAGACGGCGTACTCGCGGGCACATCCGAGGGCGTGATTGGTGGAAGCGAACGTCAAATCTATTGAGCTGAAGGACCTCTGGCGCCGTTACAAGCGCGATGGCGACGATCGCGCGCGCGAACGGCTCGTCGTCGCGTATTCGCCGCTCGTGAAGTACGTCTCGGGCCGGATGGCCTCGGGCCTGCCCGCCCACGTGGAGGAAGGCGACCTCATCTCCTACGGGCTCGGTGGCCTGATCTCCGCCATCGAGCGCTTCGAGCTCGAGCGCGAGATCAAGTTCGAGACGTACGCGATCACCCGCATCAAGGGCGCGATCATCGACGAGCTGCGCTCGCTGGACTGGGTGCCCCGCTCGGTGCGCGCTCGCGCCCGCGCGATCGAGCGCGCGAACTCCAAGCTCGAGCACAAGCTTCAGCGTGCTCCTACGGACGAGGAGATGGCCGATGAGCTCGAGATGACCGTCACCGGCTTCCAGGACGCGCTGCTGCAGATCTCCAATTCGACGGTCGCCGCGCTCGATGAGCTGTGGACCGTCTCCGATGCGTCCGGCGATCAGGTCTCGCTGCTGGACACGCTCCAGGACCCCGGCGCTCCCGATCCGGCACAGGTCATGGACGCGACCGACCTCAAGGACCGCATCGCCGATGCGATCGCGCGGCTGCCCGAGCGCGAGAAGCTCGTCGTCGCGCTGTACTACTACGAGAACCTGACGCTCCGCGAGATCGGCGAGGTCCTCGGCGTCACGGAGTCGCGCGTCTCGCAGCTGCACACGAAGGCCGTGCTTCGTCTCCGTGGCCGGATGACGGATGACAACGTCCCGGATGTCGTGTAGACGTCGCTTGGGACTTGGGGTCGGGAAAACCACGCCGACCTTCCGGCCACCTGTACTAGATTCCCCTGCTCCCCGAGGAGAGGAGCCGCGGTATGCATAAGTCTGCCGACCGCATTCGGAATGTCGCCCTGATCGGTCATCGCGGTAGCGGAAAGACGTCCCTGCACGAGGCGCTGCTCTTCGAGGCGCAGGCATGCAACCGCCTCGGGACCGTGCTCGACGGCACGACGGTGTCGGACTCCGAGCCCGACGAGCAGGCGCGCAAGATGTCGATCTCCGCTTCGCTGAGCTCGTTCGAGTGGACGGGACGCAAGATCAACCTGCTCGACACTCCGGGGGAGCCGAGCTTCGTCGCCGACGCGCTTGGCGCGATGCGCGTGTGTGAGTCGGCCGTCTTCGTCGTCAACGGCGTCATGGGCCTGGAGGTAACGATGCAGCGCCTGTGGACGCGCGCCGAGGAGCTCGGCGTCGCGCGGATGTTCTTCGTCAACATGCTCGACCGCGAGCGCGCCGACTTCTACCGCGCGCTCGACTCGCTCAAGGAGGCCTTCGGCGGCCACGTCGTCGCGACGGAGATCCCAATCGGCTCCGAGCACAACATCTCCGGGGTCGTCGACCTCGTCGACATGAAGGCCTACCGCTACGAGGGTGACGGCCGCGACAACTGCTCCGAGATCGAGATCCCCGCCGAGCTTGCGGACACCGCCGAGGAGTACCGCGAGAAGATGATGGACGAGATCTGCGAG
The DNA here is from genome assembly GCA_030860005.1 of Actinomycetota bacterium. Taxonomy (GTDB): domain Bacteria; phylum Actinomycetota; class Thermoleophilia; order Solirubrobacterales; family Solirubrobacteraceae; genus CADCVQ01. The sequence goes on along the minus strand of JALZJA010000148.1, from coordinate 204 downwards.
GTCTCCGACACGCTCATGGAGCGCTACCTGGAGGGCGAGGAGATCGTTCACGACGAGATCGTCACCGTGCTGAAGGACGGGACGAACCACGGCTCGCTGTTCCCCGTCACGTGCGGCGTCGCAACGCGCAACCTCGGCACCAACCGGCTGCTGGACGCGATGGTCGAGGACCTCCCGTCGCCGGTCAAGCACGGCTCGCTGGAG
>JALZJA010000107.1 GCA_030860005.1 Actinomycetota bacterium | reverse complement strand
GTAGCGGTAGTTCGAGATCCGGACCTTGTCCGTCGTCTTCGCCGACGACGGCTTGGCGTCGTCATCGCTGCCGCAACCGGCGAGCAGCGCCGCAGCCGCAGTCGCACCGAGCGTCGCCTGGAGGAGTGCCTTGTTCATGCTGCCTAGAGCGTGTCGTGGGTGCGATCCGGATCACTCAGCTCGACGTACGCGCGCCGACATTCCACGCGGCAACACGCAGGAGCCGCCCGTGCGACGCCGTCCGCGACGCCAGCACGAACGTGCGCCCTGCGCGGCGCCAGGTGACGACGGCGGCACCGTCTGCACGCAGCAGCGCGAAATGCGAACCCCGGTATGCGATCGTCGCTGCCCCCGCGGTCGAGGTTCCGGCCCGCGCGCGGACCGTGACGTACGGTCGCCTCCCTGACGCGCAGCGCGCGGGCGGCTTCGCGATAGGACAGCCCGACGACGTCGACGGCGACGAGCTCGTCGCGCTGCGCCGGCGGCAGCGTCGCGATCACCTCGAAGAGCTCGCGCGTCTGCAGTGCAAGCTCGGGCCGCGTCGAGCTGCGGTGATCGGTCGCCTCGGCAGCATGCTCACCGCCGCTGACCGGCCGCCGCGCGGCGGCGCGCAGGCGCGAGACCTGGGTGTTGCGCAGCACGCGCAGCAGATACGCGAGGTCATCCTCGCATCGCAGCAGGCGGGGCTTGGCGAGCACGCGCGCATAGGTGTCCTGCACGAGGTCCTCGGCGTCTTCGCGCGAGCCACAGCTCGCCCAGGCGGCGCGGTAGAGGCGGTCGATGTGGTCTGGGAGGAGGGCAGGGTCAAGCGGCCGCGAAGCGGCGGGAGCAGTGGCGCAAGCGGTGGCGCGGGCCGGCGTCACGAGCGCCTCATCACACAGCAAGACGCCGGCACGCCGCGATTACTCCCGGCGCGGGGAAGGATCGCGACGCGCGGGCGTCATGCTTTACGACAGCGCAAACCACGGAGAAGCGGGAGGGCCGTCGTGTATCGCGATCGCAGAGTGTCACGGGTGCCGTTGCTGGCGCTCGGCGTTGGGCTGTCACTGATCGTCGCCGGTTGTGGCGACGACGACAACAAGAGCGCATCACCACCGCCGCCGCCCGCCCCGGCGCAGAAGATCACGGTGCCCGCCGATCCGGACGGCGCGCTGAAGTTCACGAAGGCCAAGCTCGAGGCCAACAGCGGGAAGGTCACGCTCGAGATGCCAAACCCGAGCAAGATCTCGCACGGCATCGGCGTGGAGGGCAAAGGCGTCGACGTGCACGGGCCGGTCGTCGAGACGGGCAAGACGTCGACCGCGACGGCGGAGCTCGCGCCCGGCACGTACGAGTACTACTGCACCGTCAAGAGCCATCACGACGCCGGCATGGAGGGCACGCTCGTCGTGAAGTAGTCGCGATGCGAGATGCTTGCGGGATGCGCAGGCACGCACTCATCCCCGCAGCGCTCCTCGCCGTCCTCGTCGCGGGGTGCGCGCGGACGATCGACAGCGACAAGGCCGAGAAGACGATCGAGCGGCTCGTCGCGACGAAGATCGGGACGCAGGTCAAGCGGGTCGAGTGTCCGAGCGGCAAGACCGCCAGGAAGGGCGACACGTTCCCGTGCCAGGTGACCGGGAAGGACGGCTCGAGGGCGGACGCGATCGTCACAGAGACCGATGACAAGGGCTCGGTCCGCGTGAGCGCCCGCTTCCTGCCGACCGCCGAAACCGAGCGTTCGCTGGCCGCCGAGCTCACCGATCGCCGTGGAGCGCCCGTGGGCGTCGACTGTCAGGACATCATCATCGTCCGCAAGGGCGTCACGTTCGAGTGCGCGACCTCATCCGGCAAGAAGATGGGCCGTCTGCGGGCGCGGCAGATCGACGACGAGGGCCGCCTGAGCTACCGCCAGGTGAAGGGCACGTAGGTGCCGGCGCCGCGCTTCGTCGTGCCGCACGCTCTCGCCGTGATGGCGCTCGTGCTCGCCGCACCCGTCGGCGTGGGCTGCGGCGACTCCGACGAGGACAAGTCGGCCGGCACGGCCACGCGCACGACCTCAGCGGCCGAGACCGCCATCGCGGGGCGACTCGCCGCGGCGCAGGACGCCGCGCGGGCCGCGCCGAACGATCCCGATGCGCTGAAGAACCTCGCCCGCGCCCATGTCGAGCTGGCGTATGCCCGCGGCAACGTCACGGGCAACACGATCGGGGTGGAGGGCGAAGCGCAGCTACGCGAGGCCGCTGCGGCCTGGGAGCGCTATCTCGCGCGTGATCCGGGCAAGCCCGATGTGCTGCTCGCCACCGTGATGGCGCGCGCCTTCGCCAAGACCGGCCTCGACGAGCCGCGCAAGGCGATCCGCGCGCTGCGGATCGCGGCCGAGCACCGCACGCCGCCAAACGGCAACCTCTACGCGCAGCTCGCAGTCGCGTACTACGGCGAGAGGCGGTTCCGCGAGGGCGACCTCGCGGCCAGCCGCGCCGCGAAGCTCGCGCCACCCAACGAGCGCAGCAACCTGCGCCGGTCGCTACGCCAGATCAGGTCGCACGTGAAGGCGCAGGGCGCGTGACGCGTGAGCTGCGCACGATGATCCACGTCAGCCAAAGTCCGACCGCGAACAGCGGCAGGCCCATCGCGGTGCGGGCGACCCCGAGCGCCACGACCGCGCCGGCGAGGTAGAGCGGCAGCTGGACGAGCAGGCGCAGCAGGAAGACCCCCGCCCATAACCACGTCCCCCGCGCGAACGCGCGAACGCGCGCCGGATCGCTGCGCCACGCGCTTCCCTCGCCGTCGAGCTGGCCGACGATCACGCCGACGAGCGGGCGCTTGATCGCGAGCGAGACGAGGAATGCCATCGCGTAGCCCGCGTTGAAGAACAGGCCAGGGAGGAAGAAGTTCTCGGCGCGGCCGCTCTGCCGCGCGATGAATGCCGCGAACGCGACGCCGACAAGCCCCGACAGCGCGTGCAGCGGCGACTCGCGGCGCGCGAGCCGGACGATCGTGAGCACGAGCGCGAGGCCAACGGCGACGACGGCAGCCGTGTTCGTGTTCTGGCCCGAGGCGCTGTAGGCGACCACGAACGCGATCGCCGGCAGCGCGCTCTCGGCGATGCCGACCGGTCCGCCGACCGCCTCGGCGAGATTGGGCGGTCTCTCGCGCTCGCTGTCAGCCGCGTCGATCATCCACCGATGATGGCGCACGCTCGTGTGCGGCATGCCGGCGATGCAACGATCGTGCGCGTCGCCGCCGGCGAGCTATGCGCGGGCCGGACGGTGCGCGCGCCACAGGACGATCGCGAGGACGACGACCGCCAGACCGAGCGCCCCGTGCGTGAGAATGTCCGCCGCGAGGCCGAACGACTGGCTGAACGCGTAGCCGACGAGGACGAACACCGTCGCCCATAGCGCCGTCCCGAGCAGGCTCCACGGCACGAACGCCCGCGGGCGCATGCGCGAGGCGCCGGCGAGGAACGGCGCCACGGCGCGGACGATGCCCACGAAGCGGCCGGCCAGGATCGCCTTCGGCCCATGGCGGTCGAAGAAGCCCTCGACGCGCTCGAGGCGATCGGGCGTCAGGCCGAGGCGCGGGCCACGGACGACGACGAAGCGGCGGCCCAGCCTGCGGCCGAGCAGGAAGCTCACGAGGTCGCCGCCGGCGGCGGCGACCCACGTGAGCAGGATGATGAGCGCGAGGTCCACCTCGCCGTGCGCGGCGACGACGCCGCCGAGCAAGACCGCGGTCTCGCCGGGCGCGAGCAGGCCGATGAAGGCGCCGGTCTCGAGGAACGCGAGGATCGCGACGAGCACGTAGGTCCACGTGCCGAGCCGCTCCGAGAGGTCCGCCAGGCCGGCCTCGAGGTCGGGCATCGGGATGACGCCGGCGCTCGTCGCCGCAAACGCCGCCGTGGCGATGACGATGGCCACGATGAGCCGACCGCGCCGCCTCGCGCGCAACGCCGTGACGACCGTAGAGGACGCCGATTCCAAGCCCTCGCGCGCGTGGGGAACGGAGAGTTGCATCGTGCCGTCAACTATCCGCCGACGGGGAGAGCCCGGCGATGGGGGAGACCCGACCGCGGGGTTCGGTTAGCCACACCTCTGGTCGTGCCCGAGGATCGGAAACCCCGCGCCAAGCGGCCCGCCCAGCCGACGATCGCCGAGCGGTGGTCCCGGTCGCCTCTCAGGCGGCGCTGATCGCCGCCCGGTCTGACAGCATCGTCGGGCTCATGCGTCTCCCCGCTCTCCTCGTCGTAGGCGTTGTGCTGCTTCTGCTCGCGCCTGTCGGCGCCCAAGCGCAGTCAGAGCTCTACACGGACTGCGAGACCGTCGGCGACGCGAGCATCGTGCAGGTCGCCGGCATCACGTGCGAGGGCGCGCAGGGCATCGTCGAGGCCCTGCTCGCCGAGCCTCCGCAGAGGGCCGTTGCGGTGCTCGCCGCGGCGGGCTGGGCGCCGCTGCGCGCGCGTGACGGCGGCCGCAACGAGCATGACCTCGTCGCGCTGCGCGGGCTCGAGACGCTGCGCATCCGCCGTCGGGGCGCGACGCCGGATCTCGATGGATGGGCGGCGGGTCGTGAGCTGCTGTTCGCCCGCAAGAAGCTCGTCGGAGGCAAGCGGCCGCCCAGGGGCGCCGTGCTGTGCACGTCGGCGTTCCTCGTACGCCTGCGCAGCGGGCGCCTCGGCGGCCTGAGCGCCGCGCACTGCGGCGGGCTGCGCAAGGATCGCACCGTGCACCGCCGGCTTGCCGCTCTGCGCCGGCCGCCGGCGCCGGGAATCGTCCTGGGCCGCGTGCTGCGGATGCTCACGCGCAAGCGGCCACTCGACGCGCTCGTGCTGCGCGTGCCCCACGCCGCCAACCGCCCGACGTCGCCGGTGATCGATCGCGGCATCGCGCGCCCGCCGTGGCGGGTGGTGGCGACAGCGCACCCGCGCTCCAACCGCCTCGTGTGCATGAGCGGCCGCACCAGCGGCATCGACCAGTGCGGCCACATCCTCGGCCCGGAGGTCCGCAGGGCGGAGCGTTTCGTAAGCGCGTTCGCCGGCTCGGTCGTGCGCTGTACGTCGATCGTCGCGCGGGGGGGCGACAGCGGCGGGCCGGTCTACACCGCACCCGCCGCGAACGGCACCGTGCGCGCGATCGGCGTCGCCGCGATCATCGTCCGCCCGAGCCGTCGCATGTGCTTCACGCCGATCAAGCCGGCGCTCAGCGCCCTTCGCGCCAAGCTCGTCACGGCGGCCGGCTGAGCATCGCCCAGCGGTTTCGCGGCCGGCAACTTCGGGGTACACGCGCTCCCGTGCTGGTTCTCCCCGAGGCGCGCGGCGAGTTGAGCGAGCGACTGCTCGGCGAGCTGGCACGTCCGGTGCAGACGCTGGTGGCGCCTGCGCTGGCGACGCCTGAGGATCCGCTCGCCGACGACGATCTGCACCTCGCGCTGTACCTCTGCTACGAGCTGCACTATCGCGGGCTGCCGGGGGTAGCAGCCGAGTGGGAGTGGGAGCCGAGCCTGCTCGCGTTGCGCCGCGAGCTCGAGGCCTGCTTCGCTGCCGGGCTGCACGCGGTCGTGCCGGAGCCCGCGCCGCCCGACACCCCCGACGAGATGGACCTTGCGCTGCGCGCGATCGCGGACGCGGACGATAGCCCGTCGCTGTCGCGCTTCCTCGAGCGTCACGCGACGCTCGAGCAGGTGCTCGAGTTCGTCGTGCACCGCTCGGCGTATCAGCTCAAGGAAGCCGATCCGCATTCGTGGGCCATGCCGCGACTCTGCGGACCGCCGAAGGCGGCACTCGTCCAGATCCAGGCCGACGAGTACGGAGGCGGGCGCGCGGACCGTATCCACGCGCAGCTGTTCGCCGACGCGATGGACGAGCTCGGGCTCGATGCCCGCTACGGCGCGTACGTCGACCTCCTGCCCGGCGTGACGCTCGCGACGGTCAACCTCATGTCGCTGTTCGGGCTGCATCGCAGCCGGGTGGGCTCGATCGTCGGGCACCTCGCGGTGTTCGAGATGACCTCATCGCTGCCCAACGCGCGCTATGCCCGTGCGCTGCGGCGCCTGGGCTGCGGCGCGCGCGCGACGGACTTCTTCGACGAGCACGTCGAGGCCGACGCGATCCACGAGAACGTCGCGGCCGTCGATCTCGCCGGCGGGCTGGCGCGCCAGGATCCCGCGCGTACGGTCGACATCCTGTGGGGCGGGGCGACCCTTGTCGAGCTCGACGCGCGCTTCGCCCGCCATCTGCTCGGCGCGTGGGAGGCGGGCGAGAGCTCGTTGCGCGGCGAGCTGCCCGCACAGCTCGCCGTTTGAGCTGCTGCCCGTCTGCCGACTACGCGACCGCGCTCGCGCCGCCCGGCTCGCGACCGAACTCGGCGGCGCTCGGCACGCGAAAGCCGACGAGCCGGTGGGTGCCGTCGCAGAACGGGCGCGTGCGCGACTTGCCGCAGCGACAGAGCGCGATCGTCTCGCGACGCGTCGCGATCGGGTTGCCGTCCTGGTCCTCGAGCCGGAAGGGGCCGCGCACGAGCAGCGGACCGTCACGATAGGCCGTGATCCGCGCCTCGTCGTCGCCGCGGCTCATGGATGGCCTTGCGTGGTGCCCTCGTCGCCGCCGGCGAGCCGTTCGGCCTTCTCGCGGCCGGGGTGATTCTTTGGAAGGTCGTGCGGGTTGATCTCGTCGTGCGCCTCGGGCGTGTCGCCGGCCTCCGTCTCGTCGTCGGGCGTCATCGGGCCGAGCGGCTCGACGGCCTCCTCGTCGTGCGGCGGGGCCTTGGTCTTGTCGTCGTCGACCATCCCGATCAGCTCTTCTTCGCTGCGACGGCGCGTGTGAGCTGGGACTTGTTCATCTTCGAGCGGCCGTCGACGCCAAGCTTCTTGGCCTCGTTGTAGAGCTGGTCGCGCGTCTGGCCCTTGTCGCGGTTCGTTCCCGAGCGCCGACCGCCGCGGCGGCCTGACGAAATGTCCTGCGTAGACGTGCGCGAGCGAGAGGAGGACTCACCCGAGCGGGCGCGCTCCTTGTTTACGGTCCGCGCTGCGATCTCCTCGGCGCGGTCCTCCGAGCTTCCCTGTTGCTTCTGGCTTTCCTTGACGTGCTCGTATTGGCGGGCACGCTTGGTGCCCTTCTTGACGCCACGTGGGGGCATGACCTCTCCTTTCCGTCGGGGTCATGGGTGTTACCCGCACCACGCGTGCGCCACCCGCGCCCGGCGTCCTTCCCGTGCGCCGGGGGCCAACGTCTGCGGCGTAGGCTTCGGGTGTCATGACCGAGCACCCCGCGCGTGAGAAATGGAACCGGCGCTTCGGCGGCGCCGGCACGGCACCCCAGCAGGACGTGCCGTCGGAGTGGCTTGTCGACAACGAGGCGCTGCTGCGCGTGGTCGCGAGGCGCGGCCGGCGCGCGCTCGATGTCGCTTCGGGCAACGGTCGCAACGCGCTCTACCTGGCCGGGCTCGGGTTCGAGGTCGACGCGCTCGACATCTCCGACGTGGCGATCGACGGCCTGCGCACCGCGGCGCGCGAACGCGACCTGCCCGTGCACGCGCGCCTCGTGGATCTCGAGGACGACGGCCTGCCCGCGGGCTCCTACGACGTCGTCGTGAACATGAACTACCTCCAGCGCGACCTCTTCGGGGCGCTCGCGCAGGCCGTCCGCCCCGGCGGCCTGCTCTTGTTCGAGACGTTCGCGGCGGCGCACCTCGAGGC
>JALZJA010000103.1 GCA_030860005.1 Actinomycetota bacterium | reverse complement strand
AGCTCGAGGTCGTCGAGGGCTGCGAGCGCTGCGCGATCCCGACACGCGATCCGGACACGCAGCAGAAGTGGCCACAGCTCCTGCGCTGGCTCGCCGCCGAGCGCCACACGTTGTTCGGCGTCATCGTTCGCGCGCTGGCGCCGGCGGTCGTGCGCCGCGGCGACCGGGTGGGCCTTGTCTGACAACGGCATGATGTTCCGGCCGGTCATCGAGCTCGCCGCGCTCGTGCGCAGCGGCGAGCTGTCGGCTCGCGAGCTCGTCGACGCATCCTTGGAACGCATCGACGCGTGCCAGTCGGAGCTCAACGCTTTCGTCGACGTCGATCCAGTCGGCGCCCGCGCCACGGCCGACGCGATCGGCACGGGCGACGAGCGCCCATTCGCCGGCGTGCCGATCGCGATCAAGAACAACCGCGCCGTCGCGGGCATGCGGCTCACGATCGGCGCCGACCTGATGGGCGACCACAAGCCGGGCCACGACCACAACGTCGTCCGCCGGCTGCGCGCGGCCGGCTTTGTCATCGTCGGCACGACGAACCTGCCCGAGTGGGGCATCACGCCGGTGACCGAGCCGCGCCGGTTCGGCCCGACGCGCAACCCATGGGACGTCACGCGCACCCCCGGCGGCTCCTCCGGTGGCTCGGCCGCGGCGGTCGCGGCGGGGATGGTGCCGATCGCCCACGGCAACGACGGCGGTGGCTCGCTGCGGATCCCGGCGGCGTGCTGCGGTCTCGTCGGCCTCAAGCCGCAGCGCGGGCGCATCTCGATGGCGCCCGACATCGGCGAGCAGTTCCTCGTCCAGGACGGCGTGCTGACGCGGACCGTGCACGACACCGCCGTGCTGCTCGATGTACTCGCCGGCGCGGAGCTCGGCGATGCATCGTGGGCGCCGCCCCCGGATGTGCCGTTCGCCACTGCGGCGTCACGCGAGCCGGGCAGGCTGCGTATCGGACTGACGACGACGATGCCGCTGCTCGAGGCCCAGCTCGATCCGGCCTGCGAGCGCGCCGCCCACGACGCCGCCGCGCTGCTCGGCGAGCTCGGGCATGACGTCGAGCACGTTGAGCCACCGTGGCACGCGCCCGGGCTGCTCGATCTCTTCACGACGGTCTTCGCTCCTGCGCTGTGCGCGCAGATCGCGTCCGGCGCGCGACTTGCCGGGCGCAGGCTCGAGGAGGCCGACGTGGAGCCGCTCAGCTGGGCGCTGTGGGAGCGCTCGAAGGGCACCGACTCCGTCGCTGCTCAGCTCGCCGTGTTGCAGCTGCACGCCCTGGGCCGCAAGATGGTCACGTGGGCGGACCCCTACGACGCGATCCTCACCCCCGCCCTCGCCCAAGCGCCGGTCTCGATCGGCGAGCTCGATCCGTGCGGGCCCGATCCGATCGACACGTTCGTGCGCGGCGGGCACTTCACGCCCTACACCGCGATGAGCAACGTCACGGGCTCGCCTGCGATCTCGCTTCCGCTCTATGCGCACGAGAGCAGCGGGCTGCCGCTTGGCATCCAGCTCATCGGACGTCCGGCCCATGAGGGCGCGCTGCTGGCGCTTGCCGCCCAGATCGAGGCGGCCCATCCGTGGGCGGGCCGGCGACCGGCGGTCGCGGCCGGTCGCTAGCGAACGCCGAGGACCGCCGCCATCGTGCGCGGCGTGACCCCGAGCGCCTCGGCGTCGGCCGTTCCCCGCTGGGCGGTCATCGAGACCTCCAGGAGCTCCGCCTCATCCCACGTCGTCGGCGCCCGGGACTTCATGAGCGTCTCCACGACGCGCAGCGCGCGGCTGACCACCGGCGTCGGGACGTTGAGCGTCGGGCGCGCGCGGCCGGCCGCTCGCAGCAGGAGCTCGACGATCTGCTGATGCGAGAGCGTCTGCGGGCCCGCCAGCTCATAGCGCTCGCGTCCGTCGACGGCGCGGCGGCCGGGCGCGAGCCCCAGCGCCGCGACGACGCAGTCGGCCACGTCGTCGGCCCAGATCGGTTCGTAGAGCGCCGTTCCGCGGCCGCTGATCGGCATGACGGGTGAGAGCAGCGCGATGCGCTCCAAGAGCGTCATGAACCTGTCGCCGGGCGCGTACACGAGCGACGGCGCAAAGATCGTGTGGCGCATTGGGGAATCTTCGACGGCGCGCTCGGCAAGCGCCTTGGCGCGCAGGAAGCGCGTGCGGTCGTGGCTTGCAGCGCCGAGCGAGCTGAAGTAGACGAAATGCTCGACGCCGCCGCGCTCGGCGGCCTCGACCATCCGCCACGTCGCGATCCCGTTGAGCTCCTCGATCGAGCCGGCGGGCTGGTCGCGGATCGCCGCAGCGAGATGCACGACCGTGCTCACGCCGCGCAGGGCATTGCGAAACGACGGCGGGTCGGCAAGGTCCCCGAGCGCGATCTGCACGCGCACGCGGTCCGATCCCAGACGCCGCGGATCGCGTACGAGGCAGCGAACGGGCTGCCCGGTGGCCGTCAGGCGGTGCAGCAGCGCGCGTCCGACGAGACCCGTTGCACCGGTCAGCAGGAGCACGCGTGGATACTATGTTCGGTCCCCCAACTTCCCCGACCCGCTCAACAAACCAAGGAAACAACTCTTCATGGCCTATGTCATCGCGGAGCCCTGCATCGGCACGAAGGACAACTCGTGTGTCGAGGTATGCCCCGTCGACTGCATCCACCCCACGCCCGATGAGCCCGGCTACGACAGCGCCGAGATGCTGTACATCGATCCGGAGGAGTGCATCGACTGCGACGCCTGCGTCGAGGCCTGTCCGGTGGATGCCTGCTTCGCCGAGGATCAGCTCCCAGAGGAGTGGCAGAGCTACACGAAGCTCAACGCGGACTACTTCGCGTCGGCATCGGAGTGA
>JALZJA010000096.1 GCA_030860005.1 Actinomycetota bacterium | reverse complement strand
TTGCGACCTTCGTGATCGTGCCGTCCTGGACGGCGACCACGGGCGAGCCGGGCTTCGCGAAGACGTTGATCCCACGGCGGTTGCTTCCCTCTACCGGCACCGCGGCGTTCTTGCCACGGGCCACACGGCGCTTCGCGTCGCGCTCGGAGAGGTCATCGGCGTAGCGCGCCTCGGCGTGGACCGGGAACTGGCCCTGCGTCAGGCCGCTCAGCGAGCCGACGAGATCGGCCGGCAGGCCGCCGATCATGCGGGCGCGCAGGAGCACCGAGTCGACGTACCAGTCGGCGTGGTTGTAGGCGAAGATCGCCTTCTTCAAGTCCTTGTCCGCGCCCGCCGCCTTCAGGTAGCGCGCGGCGGCGAAGATCGCGTCAACCGGGTTGTACGGGTCCTTCTTGCCGTCCTGGTTGGCGTCGACGCCGTAGCGCTTCCAGCTGGACGGGATGAACTGCATCCAGCCCATCGCGCCTGCGGAGCTGACGTTCAGGTTGCGGCCGTAGTCCGTCTCGATCTCGTTGATCGCGGCGAGGACCTCCCAGCGCACGCCGTACTGGATGCCGGCGGCCTGGTAGATCGACAGCAGGAACGGCGGGATGCTGAACTTCTTGATGAAGAAGTTCGGGACGCCTACGGGGGCCGGGCCGGGAAGCGCCAGCGACGTTGACGGGTTGTCCATCGTCGGCACGCCCTTGGAGTTGCGCAGGGGGCGCTTCACGGGGGCGTCGCGGTTGGGGGAGGGCTCGTTGATGAGTCTGCCGCGGCGCTCGGGCCCGCTCTTGGAGGACTTGCCCTTGTTGCCGCCGCCGCCCGACTGGTCCGACGATCCGTCTGCGGAGGGCTCGGGGGCGTCTGCGGGCGGGCCCGAAGGCGTCGTCTGGGTGGGTGGGGTCGGCGGCGTGCTCGGAGGGATCACCTTGGCGGTCAAGAGCCCGGGGATGCCGCCTGGCTTGCAGAGGCCCGGCCCCAGGGGGAGCACCAACTTGATGCCCCCGATGAGCGTGACCTCGCACCTCGATGCCTGAGCACTCGCGGAGCCAGCCAACACTCCGAGACCAGCGGTCAGGGCTCCGGTAACCACCAGAGCGATGAGCAGCCTTCGCTTGTGGTGCATGTGTCCCTGCAACTCCCCCCTGGAGGTGATCTGGTACGCGACCCCGAATGCGCGTGGCTGGGAGCCTACAAGGGATTGGCGATCCGCGCCAATTCCTGTCGAACGGTCCCTTCGGGCCGCTGCATTGCACCGGTTGGAGTGGACGGAACGCGGCGCGCCTCGCATCGCATCCGACGCGCTCGTCGCGCGTGGCAGGCGCATCGGACGCGGACCGCCATCGCCTGCGGCCGTCATCACGTAGGGATCTGAGTGCGCAGCGAGCGGGAAAACCCTAAACCTTGAAAAGAGGTAGAGGCTTTGGGTGTCCATCTGGGCGCACGGTCGAGGGCCCACGAGCAACGGGTACTGCGCTAGCCTGACCGTTGCCCGGCAGGCACGAGAAAGGCAAGCCGCATGAGTGACGACGACGAGGCTGAAGGGCTGCGCGAGCGGCTGACGCGAACCGGCGAGGACACACTCGGCAAGCTGGCCGAGGACCTGCTCGAGAACCCGCTGGTCAGCAGCGCTCTGTCGCGCGCCATGGAGGCGCGTGACAAGGCCGGGGCGGCTCAGGAGGCCGCGTTCAGCGCGCTCAACATCCCGACTGCGGCGGACATCGAGCGGCTCACGCGCCGGGTCCGATCCGTCTCCCAGCGCCTGGAGGGCATCGAGGACGGGATCGACCGCCTCGATGAGCGCTTCTCGACGCTGGCCGCCGGGGGCGGGGTCGAATCGCGCCTGGATGCCATCGAGCAGCAGCTCGCCGCGCTCACGCACGAGCTGGGAACGCTGCGCGAAGCGCTTCCGGGCGAAGCCGAGCCGGTTCCGGCGGGCCAGGAGCGCCTGACGGTGCCGGGCTAGCGGTACGCCGCGCGGTCCCAAGCAGCATCGATACGGACAAGAGGGTGAGCGGGCCGCCGCCCCGGGCTTATCGATGCGGTGTGTCAACCGCGCCCGGCGACCCCACGAGCGCCGCGGCACCGACCCGCCCCAGGTGCTCGCCGGCGCTGACGAGCCCGTCCTCGTCGATCCGGTGGCGCTCACCGCCGGGGCCGAAGACGTCGGTCACAGCAAGCAGGCATGCGGTCGGGATGCCGCGCAGCTCGCCGATGCGAAGGATCGTCGCGGCCTCCATCTCGACGGCCAGGGCACCCACCGAAGTTGCTTCCGCGCGCGCACGCGAGGCGCCGTGGTCGTAGAAGAGGTCCGTCGTGGCCACGGGACCGCGCCACGCGGCGGATCCGGCGACCGCCACCAGCGCCTGCACGAGGCCCGCGTCGGCCTGCACGCGCTCGCCCGCGCCCAGCGCGCGGCTCGTCCCGTCATCGGCGAGCGCGGCATCGGCGACGATGAGGTCGCCAAGCTCGAGTCCGGCGTCCAGCGCGCCGCAGGTCCCCACGCGGATCGCGCATTCAAGGCCGAGGTCGCACAGCTCCTCGAGCACGATCGCGGCGCTCGGCCCGCCCATGCCGGTGCTCTGGATCGTCAGCAGCTCCCCATCGGCGGCCGGGCCCGTGTAGCCCCACAGCCCGCGGTTGTGGTTGAACATGCGCGGCTCGGACAACACGAGCTGGGCGAGCGCCAGCGCGCGGCCCGGATCGCCGGGCAGCAGCGCGCGTCGCGCGAGCGGCGCGGTGGGATGAATGTGGACGGGCATCGAAGCGGCACCTATCATCGACGGATGGCCCAGAAGAAGTCGTCCTCACGCGTCGATGCCGTTCGTGAGGCGGTCGACCAGGCATTCCAGACGCAGATCCCGCGCGAGCGCATCGGCGAGCTGCTCGATGAGCTCGGAAACACGGCTGGGCGCCTTCGCGGCGCGGTCGACGAGCTGCGTCCCGCGACCGCCGAGGAGCTCAAGGCGCTGCGCTCCGAGGTCCGCGCGCTGGCTGCGCGGGTCGAAGTGCTCGAGAAGGCCACGTCCGCGCCGCGCCGGGCTTCCACAGCGTCCAAGCGCTCCAACACGTCCGGGCCAGCCGCCGAGAAGGCGCGCAAGTCGGCGGGAGGGAAACGCACCACGTCAAAGCGCGCGGCGCCCAAGTCGTCCTGAAAGCGCCGAGTCAGTCGAATAAGGAGGATTCTCAGAATGGGTGCCGAGTTCAACGGTCCGAAGGAGTTCCGCGAGGTCATGGATCGCGTCTTCACGCTCATGAGCGATGACCCGGACATGGGCCCGAAGCTGCGCGACGCCGATGTTCCCCAGCGCTTCGAGTTCGAGGACATGGACATGGTCGTCAACATACGGGCCGCCGAGGAGGGCGAGGAGGGCAACCTCCACTGGGAGTGGAGCGACGACGTCGACTGGGAGTCCAAGGTGCAGATGAAGATGGACTCGGAGATCGCGAACAAGTACTTCCAGGGCAAGGAGAACGTCGCCGTCGCGATCGCGAGGCGCAGGATCAAGACGGGCGGCGACGTGAAGGCGGCGCTGTCGCTCATCCCGCTGACCAAGCCCGTCTACGAGCAGTACCGCGAGGTCGTCGAGGACGAATATCCGCACCTCAAGCTCTGAGCACG
>JALZJA010000292.1 GCA_030860005.1 Actinomycetota bacterium | reverse complement strand
CGGCCGCGCTCGACGGCGAGGCCGAGGGCACGCTGTTCGCCGCTCGCGAGGAGCGCTACTCGTCGTTCAAGCTGTGGCTGAAGTACGCCAAGCCGTCGCACGGCACGATCGTGGTCGACGCCGGCGCTGCGCGGGCGCTGCGCGACGGCGGCACCTCGCTGCTGCCCGTGGGCATCACCGACGTGCGCGGCTCCTTCGACGCCGGCGACGCGGTGCAGGTCGCGCACGGCGCGATCGTCATCGGCAAGGGGATCTGCAACTACGCCGCCGGCGAGCTGCTGGAGGTCAAGGGGATGAAGTCCGCCGCCGTGCGGGAGATCCTGCCGCGCGCGACCGACGAGGCGATCCACCGCGACTACTTCGTCTTGGCGTGAGCGCCTACGCTTTCCGCATGACCATTGTCCTTCCCAGCGTCAGCGATATCTGCCTCGCCGCGCGCGATGCCGCCCGGGTGCTGGGGGCGCTCGACACGGACCGCAAGAACGCCGCGCTGTCTGCGATCGCCGGCGCGCTGATCGCGCGCACGGACGAGATCGTCGAGGCCAACGAGCGCGACATGGAGGCCGGCCGCGCCGCCGGGCTCGACGCTGCGCTGCTCGATCGGCTCGCGCTGGACGGCGATCGGATCGCTCAGGTCGCGGCCGGCACGCGGGCGATCGCTGCGCTGCCAGACCCGGTGGGGGAGGTCGTCGAGGGCAAGCGCCTGCCAAACGGCCTCGACGTGCGCAAGCTGCGCGTGCCGTTCGGCGTCGTCGCGGTCGTCTACGAGGCGCGCCCGAACGTCACGATCGACGCCGCCTCGCTGTGTCTGAAGTCCGGCAACGCGGTCGTCCTGCGCGGCTCGTCGTCGGCGGCCCACTCCAACGCGGTGCTCGCTGCAATCGCCTCCGAGGCCGCGGTTTCGGCCGGTGTCCCTGCGGGCGCGATCGGGCTCGTCGCGGGCGGCGGGCGCGAGGACCTCGCCGAGCTCGCAACCCAGGACGGCGTCGTCGACCTGATCTTCCCGCGCGGCGGCGAGGGGCTGAAGGCCGCGCTGAAGGCCGTCGCCACGGTGCCGGTCATCTACGCGGCGTCGGGCAACTGCCACGTCTATGTCGACGCGACCGCGGATCTCGACGCGGCCGCGGCGATCATCGTCAACGCGAAGGTCCAGCGGCCCGGCGTCTGCAACGCCGCGGAGACGCTGCTCGTGCACGCCGATGCGGCGCCGGCGTTCCTGCCGCGTGCGCTGGGCGCGCTGCGCGACGCGGGCGTCGCACTGCGCGTCGATGGCCGGGCGCGCGCGCTGGCGGGCGACCTCGCGTCCACCGTGACCGACGCGACCGACGAGGACTGGGACACCGAGTTCCTCGGCCTGGTGCTGGCGGTGCGCGTGGTCGACTGCATCGAGGAAGCGATCGAGCATGTCAACGCCCACGGATCGGGGCATTCGGAGGCGATCGTCACCGGCGACGCGGGCGCCGCGCGAGCCTTTGAGCGCGGCATCGACGCCGCCTGCGTCTACATCAACGCGTCGACGCGCTTCACCGACGGGGGAGAGTTCGGGATGGGCGCCGAGATCGGCAACTCGACCCAGAAGCTCCACGCACGCGGCCCGATCGGCGTCCGCGAGCTGTGCACGTTCAAGTATGTGGTCGTCGGCGACGGCCACGTGCGTCCCTAGTGAGCCGCGTCGGCATCCTGGGAGGGACGTTCAACCCGCCTCACATGGCCCACCTCGTGTGCGCATCGGAGGCGGCGGCGCAGCTCGACCTCGACCGCGTGCTGCTGACGCCGGCCGCGACGCCGCCGCACAAGCAGGCCCCCGCGGACCCCGGCGCCGACGAGCGGCTCGAGCTGTGCCGCCTTGCCGTTGGCGGCGACGACCGGCTCGATGTCTGCGATCTCGAGATTCGACGCGGCGGCGTGTCCTACACGGTCGATACGCTGCGCGCGTTGCATGAGCACGCGCCGGAGGACGACCTGACCTTCATCGTGGGGGGCGACATCGCGCTCGGCCTCCCCGCCTGGCACGACCCGGAGGGGGTGCTCGACCTGGCGACGCTTGCCGTCGCCGAGCGCTCCGGAGCTGGGCGACACGACGTGGCCGAGCGCCTTGACCAGGCGTTCCCGGGTCGTGCGGCGCTGCGCTTCTTCGAGATGCCGCGGCTGGACATCTCGTCGTCCCAGATCCGCCGGCGCGTGGCCGACGGCCGCTCGATCCGCTACCTCGTCCCAGATCCCGTTGCCGAGCACATCGCTCGGGGAAGGCTGTACAGATGACGCCCGAGGAACTCGCCGAGACGATCGCTACGCAGGCCACCGACAAGAAGGCGGTCGGTGTCGTCGAGCTCGACGTGCGGGAGGTCGTCGGCTACACGGACTTCTTCCTCGTCTGCTCGGGCAACACCGCGCGCCAGACGAAGGCGATCCACGATGGCATCCACCAGACGCTGAAGGACGAGCACGACCTGCTGCCGCGCCGCGTCGAGGGGCTCGCGGAGGCGCGCTGGATCCTCATGGACTACCTCGACGTCATCGTCCACATCTTCACGCCCGAGGCGCGCGGCTTCTATCGGCTCGAGCAGCTCTGGGGCGAGGTGCCGGCGCGGGCGATGGAGTCGGCGTAGCTCGCTCAGGCGGCCGTTCGCAGCCGCTCGATCATCGCCGCGGTCGCGCGGAGGTCGTCGACGAACCCCTCGCGCGCCTCCTGGCGCGCGTTGTCGTCGGGGGCGCGCAGGATCGCCGAGGGATGGATCGTGGCGACGACGATCGGCGCGAGGTCTGACTCGAGCGCCGCGCCGCGGTTGGCCATAAGCCGGAAGCTGCTGCCAAGCAGCGACTTGCCGGCCGTGGCTCCGAGCATGATCAGCGCCTCGGGTCCGATGACGTCGAGCTCGGCGGTCAGCCACGGCCGGCAGGCTCGGATCTCGCCGGCGTCGGGGCGCTGGTGGATGCGCCGCTTGCCGCGCTCCTCGAACTTGAAGTGCTTGACGACGTTCGTGATGTAGACCTCGCCGCGGTCGATCCCGGCGGCCTCGAGACCCT
>JALZJA010000074.1 GCA_030860005.1 Actinomycetota bacterium | reverse complement strand
GCCCGCAGGAGATCGACCCCGCGGCGGGCGCCGTGCTCGTGGCCGCGCGCGCGCCGCTCATCGCCTTCAACGTCGAGCTCGCGCCGCCGGCGAGGATCGACGACGCGCGCAGGATCGCCGCCGCCATCCGCGGGGGCGGAGAGCACGAGCTTCCGGGCGTACGCGCGATCGGCCTCGAGCTGCCGGCGCGCGACGGGATCGCACAGGTCTCCACGAACGTCGAAGACCACCTCGCCGTGTCGCTCGCGCAGCTCGTCGCGGCCGTCGCACGCCACGCCGCGGTCGCGGAGTGCGAGCTCGTCGGCCTCGCGCCCGCCGCGGCCTTCGACGGCTTTCCGGAGGATGTGCCGGTGCGCAACCGCCGCACGGTCGAGGATGCGCTCGCAGAGTGATCGCGTTTCGCCCTCCGGTCGCTGGAACCGGCGACCTACGGGCGACGTTACGTACCTCTAGAGTGGTTCTCACCATGGCGCAGACGAAGAAGAAGCGGCGGACGAAGCACCGTGGCAACGCCGCGGGCGTCGTCGAGGTGCGCGGGCGCACCGGTCGCAAGCCGACGCCGGCGGAGCGCAAGGCGTCCGACAAGGAGACCGCACGCCGCGATCGCCTCTTCCGCGAGCCGAGCTGGAAGGCGGCGGCCAACCGTGCCGCGCTCGCGGCGATCGTGTTCGGATTGCTGCTGCATTTCGGCTTCGAGCAGTCGATCGGCCAGGCCGCTTCGCTGACCGGCTTCGTGTTCCTGCTCTACATCCCGCTCGGCTACTACACCGACGCGTTCCTCTACAAGCGCCGGCAGCGCTCGGAGCTGCGGAAGGAGAAGCGCGAGTCTTGACCGAGGTGCGGATGTTCAGCGTCGGGCCGGTGCAGGAGAACTGCTTTCTCGTCCGGCCGGATGGTGGCGAACATGCCGTCATCGTCGACCCGGGTGAAGAGGCGCCGCGCCTGCTCGCCGCGATCGGGCAGCTCGGCGTCACGCTGGACGCGATCCTTCTCACGCACACGCACTTCGACCACGTCGGCGCGGTCGCGCCGCTGGCGAAGGCCACGGGCGCGCCCGTCTACTGCCCCGAGATCGAGGTACCGGTGCTGCAGGACATCATGGCCTTCGTGCCGTGGCCCGGCTTCGGCCCGTTCGAGTCGTGGGATCCCGAGCACACCGTGGAGGGCGGCGAGACGCTCGAGCTCGCGGGCATGACGTTCGACGTGATCTTCACGCCGGGCCATAGCCCCGGTCACGTCACCTACGCCACGCGCAAGGGTGACGGCGAACCGATGCAGCTGTTCTCGGGAGACGTACTGTTCCAGGGCTCGGTCGGCCGTGTCGACCTGCCCGGCGGGGACGGCCCGACGCTCATGCGCTCGATCGCAACGCTGCTGGACACCTTCGAGGACGACGCGCGCGTCTACCCCGGCCACATGGGCCTCACGACGCTCGGCGCCGAGCGGGCATCCAACCCGTTCCTCACTGAACTGGCGGGCCGTCCAGTGAGCCCGCACCCACCTGGACGGCACGGATGACCGTCATGCGGCGTCCTCGGATCTCGGAATACCTAAGGTATTCCGTCGATCCTGCGTCCTTGCCTGACGGCCCCCGCTGCTCGTCCAAGGTGGGCACGGACCCACAGGACGGACCGCCAGCGAACCGGTGAGCGAGAAGCTCCAGGCGCCGCGCGGCACGTTCGACGTGCTGCCGCAGGCAGCCGACGCGCGCTCCGCGCTCGAGGCAACGGCTCGGCGCGTGCTCGAGGGCGCGGGCTACCGGCGCATCGAGACGCCGACGTTCGAGCTCACCGACGTCTTCGCGCGCGGCGTCGGGGCGTCGACGGACATCGTCCAGAAGGAGATGTACACGTTGGACGACGGCGGCGGGCGCTCGGTGACGCTGCGGCCGGAGGGCACCGCCCCGATCTGCCGCGCCTACGCCGAGCACGGCATGCACAAGCTGCCCCAGCCCGTGAAGCTCTGGTACCTGTCGAGCTTCTTTCGCAAGGAGAAGCCGCAGGCGGGCCGCTACCGCCAGTTCTGGCAGGTGGGCGCGGAGGCGCTGGGATCAGACGATCCCGCCGTCGACGCCGAGACGATCCTGCTGCTCAGCACCCTGCTCGCCGAGCTCGACGTCGCGGGGCTGCGCCTGCGCCTCGGC
>JALZJA010000072.1 GCA_030860005.1 Actinomycetota bacterium | reverse complement strand
TTCCGCCGCCCTCGATGCGGCGGTCGGTGATGCCGTCGGTGACGAGGATGATCCGCTCGCCGGAGTGCAACTCGCGCTCGATGGGGGTGAACGTCAGTTCGTGATCGCCGATGCCGAGCGCCGGATGAGGTGGGCTTTCGAGCTCGGTGAGGTTGCCTTCGGTGTCTGCGAGGTAGGCCGGCGGGTGACCGCAGTTGACCCACGTCAGCGTTTGGGTCGCGGCGCGCCAGCGGGCGACGAGGACACTCACGTAGAAGTCGGGATTGCCGAGCCGTCGGACCGTTTCGTGCATCGCGGCCAGGGCGTGTTCGAGGGTGTGGCCGCTGCGCCGCGCGGCGCGCAGGGCTCCGAGAGCGGCGGCGCCTAGGCCCGCGGCGGTCGGCCCGGTGCCTGAGCTGTCAGCGATCGCAAGCCACGCCCCGTCGCGGTTGTCGACGAAGTCAAACCAATCGCCGCCGACCTCGTAGGTGGGGAGCAATCCGCCAGCGAGCTGAGCGCCTTGGATGCGCACGATCCTTGGCGGCAAGAGGTTTTGCTGGACCTCGGCCGCGGCAGTCGTCTTCTTGCGTCGCCGGGCGGCTTCGATGTAGTCGGTGTAGTCGTTGGCGAGCTCAAGTGCGGCGGCGCCCTGCTTGGCGATGTCATCCAGCGGCGCCAGCGGCGTGCCCATGCACAGCAGCAGTCCAATGACGCGGCCTCGCAGCCACAGTGGTTCGCAGACACAACCGGGAAGGCGCTGACGCAGGTGGTACTGAAAGGCGGGGAGTCCTTCGGGCACGATCTCGGGGCCCAGTGCCGGTGGCTCGGCGAGGTTTTCGGGGAATTCCTCGGAGCCGGCGAGTCGCAGCAGCTGCGAGCCGTCGATGTCGATGACGTACAGCGCGACGGCGACGCCGCCCGCGCGCCGCGCCTCGGCGACCAGCTGGTCGGGCACGAGGTGCGGAGGTACCTCGTCGAGGATATGCGTGACCTCCAGCGCGAGCGGGCGATCGCGCCCCAGCCGCCCGGGCGAACGAAACGGCAACGTCGCCACCCGCCCCGTCGAAGCAGACGCTGACGTCGCGTCGGCTCGCTCCTGCAGCGCGCGCTGCAGCACCTGGCGCGTCGCGAAGTGGCGATACAGCGTCGAGCGTCCGACGCCTGCAGCGGCGGCGATCTCGACCATGCTCACGCGCCGGTCGCCGACAAGCAGTTCAGCCGCCGCGAGAATTCGCTCCCGGCTTGCCAATGCGTCGGCGCGCAGTCCTCCGCCGGCCTCCACAGGCGCGCTTTGCTCGTGGTCGGGCAAAGGATCGCTCATCGCTCACTCGCCTTGTACCCGGTCGGCGAGTACTCCAATGAGGACGCGCCTGTGCCAACTGTGCCAGGTCTGCCCCGCTCAAGGCGAACAAGCCACCAATACACGTTTCGTTCGCGTCGATCGTGGTTATGAGTGTCCCACAAGTGTCCTGCTTTGACCCATCATGAGGAGGTCTCATGCCAGTCGGCGAGCGGACGGCGCTGCCAGATCCGAGGGAATAAATCATGACTCCTGAGTCCCGCAGTGACGTCGATTGGGTAGGCCGACCGATACTCGATCGCGCCGGCAAGAAGATCGGAACGATCGAGGAGCTCTTCCTCGTCGAGGAGACCGGCCAGCCCGAGTGGGCTCTGGTGAAGATGCGCCAGCGCGGAGGGGCCGCGAGGCTTGTGCCGGTGGCGGGCGCCGACGCCACCGATGACGGCGTCAAGACCCCATACGAGCAGTCCGTCGTAAAGAAGGCTCCGCAGATTGCCGGCCACGCAGAGCCCTCCGAGCAGGTGGTAGCCGCAACCTACCGCCATTACGGGATCTTCTACGAGGGGGAGCCCTCGCACGGCGAGACGGCGCGGCGCGGCAAGCGAGGGTCCGAGTCCTCGCAGCGCCACGGCCACGGTGAGCACGCCGGGGGCCCGCCCACGAGGTCGCAGAGAGACAGTGGGGGGCGTGCGAGCGGGGGCTCCACGCTCAAGCGCACCGTCAAGGAGTTCTCCGAGGACAACCTCACCCACTGGGCCGCAGCGCTCACCTACTACGCGGTGCTGTCGATCTTCCCCGCGCTGCTCGCCGTGGTGTCGATCCTCGGGCTGATCGGCAGTTCGGCGATCCAGCCGCTGATCGACAACCTCTCCAAGGTCGCACCCGGACCTGCCAAGGAGATCCTGGCCGGTGCGCTGCAGGGACTGCAGAACGGTGGCGGCGCAGGACTGTTGTTCATCGTCGCGCTGGCCGGTGCGATCTGGGCGGCCTCGGGCTACATCAGCGCGT
>JALZJA010000048.1 GCA_030860005.1 Actinomycetota bacterium | reverse complement strand
ACGAACTGCGCGCCTAGAATCGCCGCACGATGATCGATCGCGAACACGTGCTGCACGTCGCCCGCCTCGCCCGCCTCGAGCTGACCGAGGAGGAGGTCGAGCGGATGAGCGGCGAGCTGTCGGCCGTGCTCGACCACATCGAGAAGATCGGCGAGCTCGACCTCGACGGGGTAGCGCCGACGACGCATGTCGTCGAGGTGCGCAACGCGCTGCGTCCCGACGAGCCAGACCCGTCGCTGCCGCGCGAGGTCGCGCTCGAGCAGGCGCCCGCCGTCGCCGACAGCGGCTTCCTCGTCCCGAGCCCGCAGGCGGCGCAATGAGCGTCACGGACCTCACCGCGCTGACCGCAGCGCAGGCCGTCGCGGCGATCGAGCGCGGCGACACCGACGCGACCGAGCTCTTCGAGGCATACCGCGCCGCCGCGGTCGCCGACGAGCTCAACGCCTACCTGTGGGTGCCCGAGGGTGCGCCACAGCAGGCGCCGCCCGATGGCTCGCCGCTGGCCGGCGTTCCGCTCGCCGTCAAGGACCTCTTCTGCACCGAGGGCGTCCCCAGCCAGGCGGGGTCGAAGATCATCGAGGGCTACCGCCCGCCGTACACGGCCACCGTCGTCGCGAGGCTCGCCGAGGCCGGCGCGCCGCTGCTGGGCAAGACCAACCAGGACGAGTTCGCGATGGGCTCCTCCAACGAGAACTCGGCCTTCGGACCGGTCCTCAACCCGTGGGACCGCACGCGCGTGCCGGGCGGCTCGAGCGGCGGCAGCGCCGCGGCGGTCGCGGCGGGCAGCGCGCCGTGGGCGCTGGGCACGGACACCGGCGGCTCGATCCGCCAGCCGGCCGCGCTGTGCGGCATCGTCGGCCTGAAGCCGACGTACGGCGCGGTCAGCCGCTACGGCATGATCGCCTTCGCGTCGTCGCTGGATCAGGCGGGCCCGCTCACGCGCGACGTCACCGACTCCACGCTGCTGCTGCGTCACATGGTCGGTCACGACAGGCGCGACTCGACCTCGGTCGGCTTTCCCGGAGCGATCACGATGCCCAGCGCGCAGACGCTCGAGGGCATCCGCCTCGGCGTGCCGGAGGAGCTCAGCGGGGAGGCCACGGGCATGGAACCCGGCGTGCTGGCCGCGTTCGACGCGACGCTCGCCTGTGCCGAGGAGCTCGGCGCGAAGATCGAGACCTGCCGCCTGCCGCATGCTCCGCACGCGCTGGCCGCCTACTACGTGCTCGCTCCCGCCGAGGCGTCCTCGAACCTCGCCCGCTACGACGGGGTGCGCTACGGCAAGCGCGTCTCGGGCGGCGGCGGCCTGCTCGACATGTACACCCGCACCCGCAGCCAGGGCTTCGGCACGGAAGTCAAGCGCCGCGTCATGCTCGGCACGTACTCGCTGTCCAGCGGCTACTACGACGCCTACTACGGCCGCGCGCAGCGCGTGCGCACGAAGATCGCCGAGGACTTCCACGCCGCCTTCGAGCGGTTTGACTTCGTCGTCACCCCGACCGCGCCGACGGTCGCCTTCGAGCTCGGGTCGAAGATCGACGATCCGCTGGCGATGTACCTCAACGACTACTGCACGGTGCCGATGTCGCTTGCCGGCATCCCGGCGATCTCGATCCCCAACGGGCTGAGCGAGGGGCTGCCGACGGGTTTTCAGCTCGCCGGGCCGGCCTTCAGCGAGAACGCCATCCTCGACGCGGCGTACGCGCTCGAGCAGGCGCTCGGCTTCGATGGCAGTCCTGGACTGGCGGTCTCGTGAGGCCGGAGGCCGAGAGTCATCATCAGGACGCGGGGCAGGATGCCCCGCGGAGGAGACTGTGAACTTCGAACCCGTCATCGGCCTGGAGATCCACGTCCAGCTCTCGACGCGCACGAAGATGTTCTGCGGCTGCGCGCTGTCGTTCGGCGAGCCGCCGAACACGCTGACGTGCCCCGTCTGCCTCGGCCTGCCCGGGACGCTGCCGCTCCCCAACGAGCGCGCGATCCACTACGGCCTGATGATCGGGCTCGCGCTCGACTCCGAGCTCGCGCCGCGCTCGATCTTTCACCGCAAGAACTACTTCTATCCCGACCTGCCCAAGGGCTACCAGATCAGCCAGTACGACGAGCCGCTGTGCAAGGGCGGGCGCCTCGGCGACGTGCGCATCCACCGCGTGCACCTCGAGGAGGACGCGGCGAAGCTCGTCCACGCCGGGTCGAGCGGGCGCATCCACGGCTCGGACGCATCGGTCGTCGACTTCAACCGGGGCGGCACGCCGCTGGCGGAGATCGTCAGCGAGCCCGACGTGCGCTCGGCCGCGCAGGCGCGCGAGTGGCTCACGTTGCTGCGCACGACGCTGCGCCGCCTGGGCGTCAGCGACGTGAACATGGAGGAGGGCTCGCTGCGCTGCGACGCCAACATCTCGATCCGGCCCGTCGGCTCGGCGGAGCTCGGCACGAAGACCGAGCTGAAGAACATGAACTCGTTTCGCTTCCTCGAGCGCGGGATCAACGCCGAGATCGCGCGCCAGGAGGCGCTGCTGCGCGCCGGCGAGACCGTCGTCCAGGAGACGCTGCACTTCGACCCGGCCACGGAGAGGATCACATCGCTGCGCTCCAAGGAGGAGGCGCACGACTACCGCTACTTCCCCGAGCCCGACCTCGTTCCCGTCGCGATCACGCAGGAGATGCTCGACGCCGCGCACGCGGACATGCCCGAGCTGCCCGCGGCGCGCGAGCAGCGGCTCGTCGGCCTCGGACTGAACGCCGGCAGCGCACGCCAGCTCGCGTGGCGCACGGAGCTCGGCGACTTCTTCGAGGCGGCGTTGAAATGGGCACCTCCGGCGAAGCCGGTGGACGGCACCGAGCCGCAGCCGCTGGCCAACTGGGTCTGCAACGAGCTCGTCGCGGTCGTCGGCGAGGCGGATCCCGCGACGACGATGGTGCGGCCGCAGGCGCTCGCCGAGCTCGTCGCGCTCGTGGGCCAGAAGACCGTGACGTCGGCCAACGCCAAGGTCGTCCTCGACCGCCTGGTCAGCGAGGGCGGCGACCCGGCCGCGATCGTCGAATCCGAGGGACTCGGCTCGATCGGCGGCGACGACGCGCTCGAGCCGATCGTCGAGGCGGCCCTCGCGGCGAACGCCGACGCCGCCGAGAAGATCAAGCA
>JALZJA010000041.1 GCA_030860005.1 Actinomycetota bacterium | reverse complement strand
GCTCGACTCCGACAACCTCGGCGCCGAGCTCGCCGGCCAGCAGCAGCGCGGTCGCCCCGGATCCGCTGGCGACGTCGAGCACGCGGCTTCCCGCGCCGATCTGCGCCAGCCGCGCGGCGCGCAGCGTGAGCTCCCTGCCACCGGGGTGCAGCTGACCGTCGAGCAACCACTGCACGGCCGGCTGCTCGTACAGCTCGGCACAGCAGCCGGCGAACTCTCCTTCGAGCAATCCGGCGAAGGGATCGCTCGACGCGGTCACGGCGAAGCGGTGCGCTGCGCGGACAGGTCCGCGCGCACCTGCTCGCGGTAGCCGACCGAGTTGTACGCACAGAACGGGATCAGCCGCCCGTCGGGTACGATCTCCGACACGCAGCACTTCATGAGCTTGCGCACGTCGAGCGTCCAGGGGTCCTGGAAGTCCTGCGTGACGATCATGAAGCCCTTGGCCGCCGCCTCCTGTAGCTGCGCCGGCAACCCGACGCCGCACGCAACGCAATCCAGCCGCTCGTCCGTGGCCTCGGTCCCGCCGGCCGCTGACGCCGAGAACAACCCCTCGAGCGCGTGGCGCACCTCGAGGTCGGGCACCGCCCGGTTGGTCACGTAGTCGAGGTAGTCCTGCACGTCCACCAGTCGCGGCAGCGGCACGAGATCGTCTCCGTCGTACAGCGCGTAGGTGGCCGAGCGGCACGTGGGCGAGCAGCAGGGCACGGCGATGAAGTCGTCCTCGCGGAACCATTCGGGCAGCTGCTCGCAGACGCCGCGGATCACGTCGACGTTCGTGAGCCGCTGCAGCGGATCGAAGTCGAGGTGGCGACCGGAGTGGGTCACCGGCTGAAAGAAGACGCCGTTGACCGCGGGATGCCCGACGCCGAAGCGCACGATCGCCCCGAGCTCGTGCTGGTTGACGCCGCCCTCGATCGCCGCCGCGAGCGACACGCTCACGCCGGCCTCGGCGCAGCGGTCGAGCGCGCGGAGCTTCTCGTCCTGGAGCCGCTTGCCGCGGATCGCCAGCTGCGTGGCGTCGTCGAAGCCGTCGAACTGGAGGTAGACGTGGATGCCGAGCTCGGCGAGCGCGGGCGCGAACCGGGGGTCGCGCGCCAGGCGGATCCCGTTGGTGTTCAGCATCACGAGCCTGATGCCGCGTCGCTTGGCCGCCGCGAGCATCTCGAGGATCTGCGGGTGGATCGAGGGCTCGCCGCCCGAGAGCTGGAGCGCCTCCGGCTCGCCCTCCGCGGCGACGAAGGCGTCGAGCATCGTCTCGACCTGCTCGAGGGTGAGCGAGAAGCCATCGGTCTGGTGTCCGGTGCCCGAGTCGGCGAAGCAGACCGGGCAGTCGAGGTTGCAGCTCGTGTTGACCTCGATGATCCCCAGGCAGCAGTGCTGGCGGTGCTCGGGGCAGATCCCGCAGTCGTGGGGGCAGCCGTCGACGGTCTCGGTCTGTAGTTGCCGGGGATGGTCGCCCGGCTTGCTGTAGCGCTGGATCTCCAGGTAGCGGTTGGCGTCGCCGTAGACGAGCGCCTCGAACTCCCCATGCTCCGGGCAGCGCTTGCGCAGGAACACGCGTTCGTCACGGGCATTCAGCTCGGCATCGACCGATCCCTTGCAGACCGGGCAGATCGACAGCGTGTGTTCGAGCAAGACCTCGTCACGCGTGTGGGGGTCAATGGCCACTCAGCCTGAGCCTACGACGCGCACCGCCTCACGTGACGCGTTCACGAGATCGCCAGGCCGTAGTTGGCGCCCGCGCCGCGTCTCGATCTCGCCGTTGACGCTCACGGCGCCATCCTGCACGAGGGCGCGCGCCTCGGCGCCCGAGTCAGCGAGCCCGGCGAGCTTGAGCAGCTGGCCGAGGCGGATCGACTCCTCGCGGATCGCGACGTCGCGGGGCATCTCATGCGCCGGTGGCGCTGCGCAGCCGCTGCAGCCCGGTGATGATCGCGTCCGGGGCGTGGGGCGTGAACGACAGGCGCAGCGTGCGCGGGTCGGGCGCAGCGGCGAAGAACGGCGCGCCGGGCACGAACGCGACGTCGTGGCGCAGCGCTTCGCGGAGCAGCTCGGTGGCGTCCCAGCGGTCGGGGAGGCGCGCCCAGACGAACATGCCGCCGTCGGGCCTGTTGAAGGTCGAGCCCTGCGGCAGCGCGTGTGCGAGGCCGGCGAGCAGCGCGTCGCGGCGGCGGCTGTACTGGTTGCACATGAACGCGATGTGCTCGTCGAGGTCGGCGGCGTCGAGCGCCGCGCAGGCGGCACGCTGATCGATGGTCGAAGTGTGCAGGTCGGCCGCCTGCTTGGCGATCGCCAGCGGCCGCAGCAGCGCGCCGGGCGCGCGCAGCCAGCCCAGCCGCAGTCCCGGCGCGAGGACCTTCGAAAGCGATGAGATCGTGACCGTGCGGTCGCCGGCGCCGGGGAAGGACCCGATCGGCGCGAGCGCTTCGCCGTCGTAGCGCAGCTCGCAGTAGGGGTCGTCCTCGACGAGCCACAGGCCGTGACGCTCGGCGATCTGCGCCAGGCGGGCGCGGCGCGCGGCGGGCACGGTGCGGCCGGTCGGGTTCTGGAAGGTCGGGATGACGTAGAGGAACTTCGGCGCGTGAGCTGCGATGAGCTCTGGCAGCGCCTCGGGGTCGATGCCGTTCTCGTCGCAGGGCACCGGCACCATCCGCGCGCCCGCGAAACCGAACGACTGCAGCGCGGCGAGGTAGGAGGGGTTCTCGACGAGAACCGTGTCGCCCGGATCGAGCAGCACGGCCGCGACGAGGCCAAGCGCCTGCTGGGAGCCGGTCGTGACGAGGATCTCGTTGGCGCCCGCCGGCAACCCGCGTAACGCGAAGCGCTCGGCGAGCAGCGCGCGCAGCTCGGGCTCGCCCTCGGTTGCGGAGTACTGCAGGGTTCGCGCGGCCGTCGTCGGTTGAAGCGCGGTCGCGAACGCATCCGCCAGCAGCTCCGCGGGAAACAGCTCGGGGGCGGGCAGGCCGCCCGCGAACGAGATGATCTCCTCGCGCTGCGTGAGCTCGAGGATGTCGCGCACCGGCGAGGAGCGCACGTCGCCCAGCCGCGAAGAAAGTGGAGGCAACGAACCCGGCACCGGTCTCATCATCGCGCCTTGGACCGTCCGCATCGTCTGCTGCACAGCGCGCTGCGCGTCCGTCGATAGCGCCAGACATTGCTACCGTCTACGGCACTGGGTGGCGCCGCTGCCCATGAGGTTCTTGTCTTCGAGTGCGCTTCAGCGGTTCGGGTCAGTCGAATCTCCCGAACTCTCGGTGGCCGCAGGACGCGGTCGCCCGCTAGGAGCAACTCCACATGTCTTCGCAGTCCTTCGCCGACCTCGGCGTGTCAGAGGTGGTGGTCGACGCGCTCGCGGCGCACGACATCACCGTCCCCTTCGCGATCCAGTCGCTCGTCGTTCCCGACGTTCTCGCGGGCCACGACGTGCTCGCCAAATCGCCCACCGGATCGGGCAAGACGCTCGCGTTCGCAGTGCCGATCGTCGAGCGCCTCGAGGCGACCGACCGGCGCCCCGGCGCGCTGATCCTGGCACCGACGCGCGAGCTCGCGCTGCAGATCGTCGACGACATGCGCGATGTCGCGCACGCCCGCGCGCTCTCCGTCGCCGCGGTCTACGGCGGCGCCGGCATCGAGCGCCAGATGAAGCTCGCTCGCCGCGCGCACATCCTCGTCGCGACCCCCGGGCGACTCGAGGACATCCTCCAGCGCCGCGCGGTGACCCTCGAGCACATCAAGATCCTCGTGCTCGACGAGGCCGACCGCATGCTCGACATGGGCTTTCGCCCGCCGGTCGATCGGATCGTCAGGCAGATCCCGCGCAAGCGTCAGACGCTCTTCTTCTCGGCCACGCTCGAAGGCGAGGCCGGCCAGCTCGCCGGCGCCTACACGCACGACGCGCGGCGCCACGAGTACGTGCCGCCCGTCGACCAGTCGCTGCCCGAGACCGAGCACCGCTTCGTCAAGGTGCAGCACGAGGCCAAGGTCGCGACGCTCGTGCGAGAGCTGAGCCACTCAGACCGCGGGCTGACGATCGTCTTCGTGCGTACCAAGCGCGGTGCCGACCGGCTCGCGACCCGTCTGAGGGCCCACAACGTCAGCGCGGTTGCGATGCACGGAAACAAGTCCCAGTCCCAGCGCGAGAAGGCGCTGGCGCGCTTTGAGCGCGGCGAGGTCGACACGCTCGTCGCCACGGACGTCGCGGCGCGTGGGATCGACGTTCGCGACGTCACGCACGTCATCAATTACGACGCCCCCGAGGACCGCGACGGCTATGTGCATCGTGTCGGCCGCACCGGCCGCGCGGGGCGCGCGGGCATCGGCGTCACGTTCGTGCTCGGCGAGCAGGCCAGGGAGATGAGCAAGATCGCCGGCGACCTCGGGCTGCACCGCGAGTTCTCGCTCAGCGGCATGCCGACGGCGACGGGCTCGGGCGGCGGCTCGCAGCGCGC
>JALZJA010000035.1 GCA_030860005.1 Actinomycetota bacterium | reverse complement strand
GCGCGCTGCGGCGGAAGACGAGCACCTCGTCGGCGGCTGTGTCGACGAGCCACAGCTCGGGCAATCCGGCTCGCTCGTAGCCGGCCTTCTTCGCGCCGATGTCGTAGCGCCACGTCGACGGCGACCGTACCTCGACGGCCAGGTCGGGAAGCGGCGATGACCGGTCCTCCTCTCGGCCGGGAGCGTGCCCAAGCGCGTACCAGAGAAGGTCCGGCCCGTAGACGTTGCGGTCGTCGATCTGGACGTCGAGCGGCAGGATCACCTCACCGCGTCCGTGCTGGGCGCGGACCCAGTCGTATAGCTCCATCAGCAACCGAAGGAGCACGCGTTGGTGCATCGGCTTGGGCTCGTACACGACAACCTCACCCTCGATGAGCTGCGTGCGCCGCTCGTCGTATGGGAGGTCGAAGTACTCGTCGGCGCTCAGGTGCTGCGCGACCGGCATGGCGGTCATGGTACCTGTGGTCCTCCTCGTCGTCCGCGAACATCCATCCGCTTGAGGAGCCGGCGGCCGGACGTTCGCCCCCTCATCGTTCGTTCGAACGCCGCAGCGCCTCGACCTCCGCCGCCTTCAACCGCCGGTGCCCTCCCGCGGGCAGGTCGTCGAGCCGCAGCGGCCCGAAGCGCACGCGCTCCAGCGCGCGGACGCGGTGCCCGACCGCCTCGCACATCCGCTTGACCTGGTGGTTGCGTCCCTCGTGGATGGTCAGCTCGAGGAGACCCGCACGGATCTGGCGCACCCTCGCCGGCGCGGTCCGTCCGTCGTCGAGGTCGACGCCGTCGCGCAGCGTGCGCAGCGCTCGCTCCGGCACCGGCGACGGGCGCACGGTTGCGCGATACGTGCGCGGGACCTCGAAGGATGGGTGCGTCAGGCGCTGCGCGAGGTCGCCGTCGTTCGTCACGAGGATCAGGCCGGTGCTGTCGGCGTCCAGGCGCCCGACGGGGTACAGCCGGGCGCCGCGCGCGGGCACGAGGTCGACGACCGTGCGCCGCCCGCGGGTGTCGCGGGAGGTCGAGAGCACGCCGGGCGGCTTGTTGACGACGAACACCATCCGCTCCTCCGGACCGGCGAGGAAGCGCCCGTCAACCGCGACGGCGCTGTCTGCGTCGACGTCGCGCGCGGGATCGCTGACGGTTTCCCCGGCGACGGTGACGCGGCCCGAGCGGACGATGTCCTCCGCCGCGCGGCGGGAGGCCACCCCAGCGTGGGCGAGGAACTTGGCCAGGCGCATCCCTACGATGGTCGCACCATGGCCCAATCCCGTACGCGGGCTGGAGCAGGCCGATGACCAGCTACGAGCTCCAGTTCCACGCCGAGCGCGACGAGCTGATCACCATCGCGCACGGCTGGGTGCAGCGCCACGAGCTCAGCCTCGTGGTCGAGCGCTTCTTCCCCGAGTACTCGCCGGTCGCGATCTTGGGCGCCGTCAGCGTGCGCGAAGCAGTCGACGAGCTGGCGCCCGTCAGGCGCATCTGCGTGGGCCGCATGGAGCTCAACGTCGAGGGGGGCTTCGTCACCCCGGAGGACTTCCTGGCGATTAACCGCGACTGCCTGGCGATCATTCTCGAGCCGGTGACCGACGACGGGCTGCGCGAGACAGCGCTCGCCACGCTGACCGCGGATCAGGACACGCTCGAGCACTGGATGGCGCTCGTGCTCGAGCTCGAGGAGATCATGCACCGCGGCGCGACCGCGATCGATCCGCTGACCGGCGCGCGCATGCCGGCCCCCGAGCACCGCCACACGCCCGGCGCCCACGCGCTCGCCGCCGACGGCGTGACGATGCTCGCCTGTGCCGGCCCGACGTACTTCGAGTTCGACGACGTGACCTGAGCGCGAGCGCGGGCGCCCCTACGATGGGGCGATGGACCTCGATCTGCTCGAACGCACGCTGGCCGACGCCGGACAGCCCGCGTTCCGCGCCCGACAGGTGTGGGCGTGGGCGGCGCGCGGCGCGAGCGCCTACGAGGAGATGACCGACCTGCCGGCGGCGCTGCGCGGGCAACTCGCCGGCGAGGTGCCCTACTCGACGCTGACGCTCGCCGACGAGGCGCACGCGCGCGACGGCACGGTGAAGTCGCTCTTTCACACGCACGACGGCCGGCCCGTCGAGGCCGTGCTCATGCGCTATCGCGATGGCCGGCGCTCGCTGTGCCTCTCGTCGCAGTCGGGCTGTCCGCTGACCTGCACGTTCTGCGCCACCGGCGCGATGCGCTTCGGGCGTAACCTCACCGCCTCGGAGATCGTCGACCAGGCCCTGCACTTCCGCCGCATCGAGCGGGTCGACCACGCGGTCTTCATGGGCATGGGCGAGCCGATGATGAACCTCGACCACGTGCTCGAGGCCTGCCGCCGGCTGCCCGACATCGGCATCACGAACCGCCGCACGGCGATCTCTACGGTCGGCTGGATCCCCGGCATCGACCGCCTCACGCACACGGACACGCCGATCCGCCTCGCCCTCTCCCTGCACGCCGCCGACGAGGCGCTGCGCTCGCAGCTCATGCCGATCAACGACCGCTATCCGCTCTGCGACGTGCTCGCGGCCTGCCGTCGCTTTCATGCCGCCAAGCGCCGGCTCGTGTTCGTCGAGTACGTGATGCTCGAAGGCGTCAACGACCGCTACGAGCAGGCGCTCGAGCTCGCTCGCCTGCTCGACCCGACGGTCTTCAAGGTCAACCTCATTCCCTACAACCCGACCGACTCGCCCTACGACGGATCGGGGCCCGAGGCGATCGACGCCTTCCGCGCCGTCCTCGAGGAGCACGGGATGCGGGTGACGGTCCGCCTCACCCGCGGTCGCGACATCGCCGCGGCGTGCGGGCAGCTCGCCGCCGCGCAGGCGTAGCCCGGCGGGCGTCGTAGGCAGGATCTCCGCCGCCGGAGAAAGATGAACGCTGCGCACAGAGCCGGCGCCGCGTCGCATGAACCGCGATCAGGGCCCGGCGCGCACCGACCAGACGTTCGCCGGCGCCCTGCGTCGTCGCGAAGAACGCCAGCAGGTCGTCGCCGATGGGCTCCAGCCCCTGGTAGTCGCCGAGGAACCAGCCACGCGCGACCGGGGCCAGCTTCATGTCGAACGGCCCGGTCACGTGCTGCTCCTCCCACGTGGCGCCGCCGTCAGTCGAATGCGTGAGCCACACGTCCGTCGGCAGGCCCGCAGCCGGCGTGTTGTTGCGGAAGTCGTAGTAAAGAACCGCAACGGTGCCGTCCGCCGTGACCGTCACGGCGTGATTGAACGCGTGACGGCCCGGGGTCCGGTCGATCGCGACCGGCCCGCTCCTGACGAGCGTGCCGTCGGGCAGCACCGCGATCTGGTTGCCCTGCGCGTAGATGTTCTGGTTCGTCATCGGTACCGGCGCCGACCAGGTCTGCCCGCCGTCGGCCGTCCGCGAGAACATCGGCTGGCCGCGGTAGGAGAACGCGTGCGCTTGCCCGGAGAGACTCGGGTTCTCGCTCGGGAACGCGCCACGGATCCACGTCGCGTATGCGGTACTCGCTCGCGTCGGATCGCCGGTGATCGACTCCTTGTCGTTGAAGTTCAGCGGGTCCTCGTCACGGATGATCGTCTTCGGCGCGCTCCAGCTCGCGCCGCCGTTGGCCGACGTCGAGGCGAGCACGGCCGACAGCCCGAGCTCTGCGGAGTCGATGCTGAGCGAGATCTGGTAGGCCCGGCCGCTGCGGTCGAAGCTCACCCAGGGATCTGTCGCGCGCCGGTACTCAGGCGCGCCGCCCGAGCAGGCGCTGAACGGTGCGAAGTTGCGCGCCCACGAGCTGCCTCCGTCGAACGAGCGCGCCGCGACGAGGCCACGCGCGCCCCCATCGCTCCAGCGATCCTGCTGGAACGAGCCGATGACGTTCGACAGCTCCGTCGGGTTGACCGCCACCTGCGGCTCGACCTCCGTGTCGGTGTAGACGATGCTGTCGGCTCCGGCGCTGCCAACGGTACAGCCGGCGAATGGGCTCGGGCCGCTGACCAGCGTCTGCGGCCCGAGACCGTATGGGGCCCCGGCCGCGGATGGAACGCCACCTGCCGCAAGCGCGGCGAGCGCCAACAGGACGGCACGAGGCAGGACGTCGCGCATCGAGCACTCCTCTCAATGGAAGATATGCGCCCTCACCCGATGGCTACACCCCCTGCCGCCGCTCGGATGCGGACGGTCGGTCAGCTCTACCACCCCAGCCGATGGCGATCAAGCCGGCGAGGCGTCCCCCGCCCGCTGCTCGCCGGCGCGCAGGAGGCGGTCGCGCAGCTCGGCCTCCTCGTCGGGCGAGGGGTCCCATTCGGCCACGCTCGGCAGCGCCTTGAGCGAGTTCAGGCCGAAGAGCTTGAGAAACAGGTCGGTCGAGCGGTAGAGGATCGCGCCGAACTGCGAGCGCCCGGCCTCCTCGACGAAGCCGCGCTCGAGCAGCGTCGCCGTGGCGGAATCCGCCGCGACGCCGCGGATTCGCGTGATCTCCGGCCGCGAGACGGGCTGCAGGTACGCGACGATCGCGAGCGTCTCCGCCTGCGCCGGGGTCAGCGGTGGCGTGCGCGGCTTGGCGAGCAGCCGCCGTGCGGCGTCCTCGGCGACGGGGTCGGTCGCCAGCGTGAGCCCGCCCGCCACCCGCTTGAGCCGCAGCCCGCGCCCGCCGGGCGCGTACGCGCGATCGAGCTCGGCCACGGCGACCGCGAGCTCCTCGGCATCGCAGTCCGCGGCCTCCGCGAGATCCTCGGGCGCGACGGGGTCGGACGACAGGAACAGCAGCGCCTCGACGATCCGCGCCAGATCCGTCACAGCGCCGTCGCCTCCTCCGCGCGGGCCGGACGCATGGCCGGTGCGATCGCGATCTCGCCGAAGCTCGACTGCTGTGTCCACGTCGCCTCGCCCCGCCTGTAGAGCTCGAGCAGCGCGAACAGCGTCATGGCCACCGTCACGCGGTCGGCGCCGCGGACCGCCTCGTCGAACGTGCAGCCGCCGCCGCGCAGCAGCGTCCGCAGGTGGCCGAGCCGTTCGGCGACGGTGACGGTCGCGACCGTGAGGTGCGCCGTGCTGAGCTTCGGCGGCACGCGCAGCAGATCGCCGAGCGCCGAGCCGAGGCGATCCGGGTCGTAGACGGCGCCCGCCTCGGCGAGGTTCGCGCGCCGCAGCGAGGGCGGCAGCGGCGCCGAGCGGTAGCGCACGCCGTGCTCGCCCTGAAGGCGCGCCTCGAGATGGTCGGCCGCGCGGCGGTACCGGCGCGCCTCGAGCATGCGCGCGAGCAGCTCCTCGGCCGCCTCGCCGGGCTCGAGGTCGAGCTCGTCGTCCTCGGCGCGCGGCAGCATGAGGCGCGACTTGAGCTCGAGCAGCGCGGCGATCAGTACGAGGAACTCGGTCGCGACCTCGAGGTCGAGCTCGCCGCGCGACTCGAGCTGGTCGAGGTAGGCGAGCACGATGTCGGCGAGCTGCACCTCGAGCAGATCGACCTCCTCGCGCAGGACGAGCGTCAGGAGCAGGTCGAACGGACCCGAGAAGACCTCGAGGTCGAGGTCGAGTTCGAGCGAGGCCACGGTCACCCAGCGGAGGCTAGCGGGGGGGTCCGACGCCCATCGCGTCGCGCACATCGGTGAGCGTCGGCGTCGCGATCGCCGCTTGCGGCTCTGCCATCGCAGGTTTGCTATGTCCGGCGGTGGGCATAGCATGTTTGCTATGGAGAGACCGAGGCCGGCGTGACACCTCAGCAACGGTTGCGCAACCTGCGCGATCGTCCGCGATCCCGCGCGGTCGATGAGCAAGCCGAGCGTTGGCGGGCGATCGCGGCGCAGGTGGCCGAGCAGCGCCGGGCTCGCCAGCTGTCCCAGCATGCGCTGGCCGACCTGTGCGGCACGACGCAGTCGGCCGTGGCGCGGCTCGAGCGGGGGGCGCGGCCGCCCCGGCTGGACACGCTGTTGCGGATCGCGAACGCGCTCGATTGCGAGCTGATCGTGCAGCTACGGCAGCGAACCAAGACTCGAAAGGAAACACGATGACGACGCGCGTGGACGTCGAGCAGATCGAGACGACCAAGAGCGAGAAGCTGCTGGCGACGGTCCTGGCGGCCTTCCTGCTGATCGGGCTCCTGTGGGTCTACTTCCACATCGATGTCGAGCGCGACTACGTGTACCGATCGGCGACGGCCACGCTCTCGCCGGCCGAGCGCGCGGCGCTCGAACGGCGCGATGGCGCCGGCCGCGCGCTGCGCAAGGCGGGGCGGGCGCAGACCGCCCGCCGGCGGGAGCTCGTCGATCGCCGCGAGGCCTATCGCACGGCGCTCGACGAGGGCCGGCGGGACCCCGCCCTCGCTCATCGCTACCAGTCCACCCAGAGCGCGTACGAGCGCGCTCAGCGCCGGAGGCGAGCGGCGCAGCGCGCCTTTGTGGCCGCGCAGCCAGCCGCGCGCGCGGCAGAGCGCCGCCGCGCTTCCGCGGACAAGCGCGAAGAGGCGCGGGTCGACGGCCAGCAGCGCCACGACGGCCGCGTCGGCTTCGTTCGGCGACTCGCGTTCGTGCTGGTCTGGCTCGGCGCCGCCTACGCGCTGCTGGAACGTCTGCGCCGGCGCCGCTCCCGTTGGCTGCTTGCCGGCATGGCGCCCATCGCGGCAGTCGCGCTGCTCGCCTTGGTCATGGCGGTCGACTACCTCACCGACTACGTCGAAGTCACCGATCTCGGCGTGCTCGTGCTGTCGGCCGCCGGCGCGCTCATGACGATCGCCGCCTTCGCCGCGCTGCAGCGCTACCTCGCGCGACGTTTGCCTGAGCGGCGGGTGCGCCGTCGCGAGTGCCCGTTCTGTGGCTATCCGACGGGCGAGGCCCCTCATTGCGAGGGGTGCGGCCGTGACGTCATCGGCGAGTGCGCGACGTGTCACGCGTCGCGCCGCGTCGGGACCCGCCACTGCCGCTCCTGCGGCACAGCCTAGGTCACTTCGATGACCGCGCGCACGCGCGGGCGCTCCGTCGCGACCTCGAGGTCGAGCTCGAGCGAGGCCACGGTCACCCAGCGGAGGCTCCGACGCCCATCGCGTCGCGCACATCGGTGAGCGTCCGCGTCGCGATCGCGCGCGCCTTGTCGGCGCCCGCAGCGAGCACCCGCTCGAGCGCCGCCTCGTCGCCGCGGATCGCCTCGTAGCGCTCGCGAACGGACGCGAGCCCGTCGACGACGGCATCTGCGACCGCGGCCTTCAGGTCGCCGTAGCCGCGCGCATCCGCGAACTGCGCTTCGATCTGCGCCGGGGTCACCTCGCGCAGCACCGCGAGAACATCGATGAGGTTCGTCACGCCGGGCTTGTCGTCGCCGCGCTCGATCCGGGGCGGGTCGTCGGAATCGGTCACCGCGCGCTTGAACTTGCGCATGACCGTGTCCGGGTCGTCGAGCACATAGACCGTCCCCTGCTCGCTGCCGCCCGTCGTCGACATCTTGCGCTCCGGCGCCTGAAGGTCGCGCACGCGCGCGCCAACCGCGGGGATCCGGTGCTCGGGCACGACGAGCAGCCCCTCGCCGAAGCGCGCATTGAAGCGCTCGGCGATGTTGCGCATGAGCTCCAGGTGCTCGCGCTGGTCCTCGCCGACCGGCACCTCGTCGGCGCGGTAGGCGAGCACGTCGGCGGCCTGAAGCACCGGGTACAGCAGCAGCCCGGCCGAGGTGAGCTCGCGCTGCGCCGAGGACTTGTCGCGGAACTGGTGCATGCGGTTCAGCTCGCCCAGCGCGGTGACGGAGCACAGAAGCCAGCAGAGCTCCGCGTGCTCGACGACGTCGCCCTGGCGAAAGAGGATGCAGCGCTCGGGATCGAGCCCCGCGGCCATCAGGATCGCAGCGGTGTCGTACACGCGCTCGCGCAGCTCGGCGGGCTCGTAGGGCATGGTCGTGGCGTGCAGGTCGACGATGCAGTAGATCGCGGGGTCGCCGCGGTCCTGGCCGGCGACGTACTGCGTGATCGCGCCGATGTAGTTGCCGAGGTGCTTGCGCCCGGTCGGCTGGATGCCGGAGAAGATCGAGGGGGCCACGGGCGGCGGAGGCTACTGGCCGGGTGCGCGGCGCGCGCCCGCCGGCTACGGGCCCGGCGACGCGGCCTTCGCGAGGTTCAGGCGACCGAAGCCGAACTGCGAATCGCGGCCGGGCGGGCCGAGGTCGTCGACTGAGCCGTCGAGCTTCGCACGCCAGGCCGCGGGGCCGTCGCCCGGATTGCGGCCGGCGATGATCGCGGCGGCGCCTGCCACGTGCGGCGTCGCCATCGAGGTCCCGGACGCCGTGCTGTAGCCCCCGCCCAGCCACGTCGACAGGACGTCCACGCCGGGAGCCGAGATCTCGACGTCGGGGTTCGCGGTCGAGAACGCGGCGTGCGCGTCGCTGCGGTCGACCGCGGCCACCGAGACGACCTGCGGGTAGGCGGCCGGGTAGCTCGGCGTCGCGGCACCGCTGTTGCCAGCGGCGGCGACGAGCAGCGAGCCGTTCTGGGTCGCGCCGGCGACGGCGTTGGCAAGCGTCGTCCCGCCGGGCCCGCCGAGCGACAGGGAGATGATCCTCGCGCCCTGCTGGTTGAGATAGGTGATGCAGCTCGCGATGGCGGCGAGCGTGCCCACGCCGTTGGAATCGAGCGCCTTGCAGATGGCCAGCGGCGAGTTGAACGCCACGCCGGCCACGCCCGTCGCGTTGTTGGCGATCGCGCCGGCGGTGCCGGCGGTGTGCGTGCCGTGCCCATGGCCGTCGGCGCACTTGCCCGCAACGATCGTCGGGTCGGCGAGCAGCGTGATCAGGATGAGGTTGATGCCGAACGACCTCACGCCGGCGCAGTTCGAGACCTTGCCCGCGAGATCCGGGTGGCTGGACTGGATGCCGGTGTCGACGATTCCGATCTTCGCGCCGCCCGTCGACGGCCAGCTCGCCAGGCCCCCCGCATCCCAGCCCTCGGGCGCGTCGATGTCGGCGTCGAGGCGGCCGCCGCCCTGGCCCGTGTTGTGCAGGCCGTAGAGCTCCCCGAAACGCTCGTCGTTCGGGAGCACGGGTGCCGTCGCGCGATAGAGGTAGTTCGGCTCGGCGTAGAGCACCGACGGCGAGGCGTTCAGGCGCCGGGCGACAGCCCTCGGATCGCCGCTGACGGAGACGAGCCGCGCCTTGAAGCCCGTGACCGTGCCGAGGGTCTCGACGACACCGGCAGCGCCCGCCGCGGCGAGGCGCTCGCGCCCGGAGGCGCCGTCGGCGTACGTGACGATCAGCGTGTGCTTGTCGTACGCGGCCGATGCCGGCGGCGCGCATGCCAGTCCAGCCAGCCCCGCGGCGATCATCGCCCTGAGTGCCCTGCTCGTCATTCCCCACCCCTCGCTCGATCCGCGCGTCAGCGTACCGCCGGAGCACCCCTTCGTGGAGGAGTTGCGTTCAAGACGTGGACATGGTGGACGCCTTGAAGCCGGGGCGTCAGTCCGAGAGCGTCTCGCGCACGCGCGGGCGCCGCGCAGCGCCCGCCTCGTCGAGTCGCCGTACCGGCGTCGTGTACGGCGCGTTGCGGGCGACCTCGGGATCCTCGGCGGCCTCGTCGACGATCGCCGCGATCGCGTCGGCGAAGGCGTCGAGCGTCTCGCGCGTCTCGGTCTCCGTCGGCTCGACGAGCAGCGCCTCGTCGACGACGAGCGGGAAGTACACGGTCGGCGGGTGCATGCCGTGGTCGAGCAGCCGCTTGGCGAGATCGAGCGTCTTGATCTGAAGCTCCTTCTTCATGGGCGCGCCGCTGAGAACGAACTCGTGCATGCAGCGCTCCCCGAAGGCCAGCGGCAGGCGCCCTGAGACCTTCTCGCGCAGGCGCGCGAGAAGGTAGTTGGCGTTGAGCACCGAGACCTCGCTGACGTCCTTCAGCCCCTCCGCGCCGAGCGAGCGGATGTAGGCGTAGGTCCGCACGAAGACGCCGTAATTGCCCTGGAAACCGCGCAGCTTCCCGATCGACTTGGGACGGTCGTATTCGAGGTCGAAGTGTGTCCGGGTCGCGCCGACCAAACGGCCGCCGTCGGCATCCTCGCCCAACCGTGCTGCGCCGTTGCGTGCCCAGCTCTCGCGACGGACGACCTGCGGCCGCGGCAGGAAGGGCTCGATGCGCTCGCTGACGGCGATCGGCCCAGCGCCCGGGCCGCCGCCGCCGTGCGGCTGGGTGAACGTCTTGTGCAGGTTGAAGTGGACGATGTCGAAGCCCATGTCGCCGGGCCGCGAGTAGCCCATGATCGCGTTGAGGTTCGCGCCGTCGTAGTAGAGCGTCGCCCCCGCGGCGTGCACGATCGACGCCATCTGCTCGACGTTCGGATCGAAGATCCCGAGCGTGCTCGGGTTCGTCAGCATCAGGCAGGCGACGGTCTCGTCGGTCTTCGCGCGCAGGTCGTCGAGATCGACGCCGCCGTCGGCATCGAGGGCGACCTTGACGACCTCGTAGCCGGCCATCGTCACCGTCGCCGGGTTCGTGCCGTGGGCGCTGTCGGGCGTGAGCACCTTCGTGCGCTCCTCGCCGCGGTCGGCGTGGTAGGCGCGCGTGAGCAGCACGCCCGCAAGCTCGCCGTGCGAGCCGGCCGACGGCTGAAGCGAGACGTACGGGAGGCCCGCGATCTCCGCGAGCGCCTCCTGGAGGTTGAACATGAGCTCGAGCGCGCCCTGCGCGCGGCGCGGGTCCTGGAGCGGATGCAGCCGCGCGTGACCGGGCAGCGCCGCGACGCGCTCGTGCAGGCGCGGGTTGTGCTTCATCGTGCACGAACCGAGCGGATAGAAGCCCGAGTCGACGTCGAAGTTGCGCTTGGAGAGGTTGACGTAGTGGCGCACGATCTCGGGCTCGGAGGCCTCGGGCAGCAGCGGCGGTTGCGCTCGGCGCATGCCCTCGGGGATGAGCCCGTCGACGTGCGGCACGTCGAGCTCCGGCGCGACGTATGCCCGCCGCCCCGGGGCGCCCTTCTCGAAGATCGTCGTCGCGCGCTCGCGCTGCTGCGCGGTCGCGCCGCCCTCGAGCGGCGTCATGCGGTCACCTCCGCGGCCGCGCGTTCGGCGGCGACGGCCTCGCCGAGCACGTCCGCGAGGCGGTCGATGTCCGCGCGCGAGCGCTGCTCGGTGATCGCGACGAGCAGTCCGTCGGGGAACTCGTCATACGAGCGCGCCAGCGCGTGGCCGGCGTTGACCTGAGCCGCCGCGCAGCGGTCGAGCACGCGAGAAACCGACTCCGGCCCACCCACGTCGAGCCGCAGCGCGAACTCGCGCACGACCGGCCGGTCGTGGAGCTTGTGCACGCCGTCGAGCGCCGCGAGCGTCTCGCGCGCGTAGTGCGTGCGCTGGAGCATGAGCTCGCCGAGATCGACGACGCCGCGCCGCCCCAGCCAGCTCAGGTAGACGACGCCGCCGAGGGCGTTGAGCGCCTGCGAGGTGCAGATGTTCGACGTCGCGCGCTCGCGGCGGATGTGCTGCTCGCGCGTCTGCAGCGTCAGCACGAAGCCGCGGCGACCGTCGACGTCGTTCGTCTCGCCCGCGATCCGGCCGGGCATGCCGCGCAGGTGGGCCTCCGTCGCGGCGAAGAAGCCGAACGACGGGCCGCCGAAGTCCAGCCGGTTGCCGAGCGACTGGCCCTCGCCGACGCAGACGTCCACGCCCTGGTTGCCGGGCGCCTCGAGCACGCCGAGCGTCAGCGGGTCGGCGGCGCAGATCACGAGCGCGCCGCGCTCGTGGGCAGCGCGAGCGATCGCCTCGACGTCCTCGATGGCCCCGAGGAAGTTCGGCTGCTGGAAGACGACCGTGCTGACGTCGTTGTCGAGCGCGTCGCGCAGCGCATCGAGATCGGTGACGCCGTCGTCGAGGCCGATCTCCTCGACCGTCATGCCGTAGCCGGCCGCGAGCGTCTCGAGCGTCTCGCGGCTGTCGGGATGCACGCCGCGGCTGACGAGCGCGCGCGAGCGCTTGTTGGTGAGCTTCGCGAGGTACGCCGCGGCGCCGACGGCGCTCGGCCCCTCGTAGACCGAGGCGTTGGAGACCGGCAGCCCGGTCAGCTCCGAGATCGCCGTCTGGTACTCGAACATCACCTGCAGGCCGCCCTGGCTGACCTCCGGCTGGTAGGGCGTGTACGGCGTCAGGAACTCCGAGCGCGACATGAGCATGTCGACGATCGACGGCACGTAGTGGTCGTACATCCCGGCGCCGAGGAAGGTGATCTCGTCCTCGGCGCTGACGTTGCGCGACGCCAGCTCGCGCAGCTCGGCGTACACGGCCTGCTCGGGCTCACCCGGCGGCAGGTCGATCGGTCGCCCGAGCCGCACGCCGGCGGGGATTGCGTCGAACAGCTCCTCGATCGACCCGACGCCGATCGCGTCGAGCATGACCTCCAGGTCCTCGGGCGTGACGGCGGTGTAGCCGCTCAAGTCAGGCCGCTCGCGTAGGTCTCGGAGTCCAGCAGCGCGTCCGTCTCGCTGGGATCGGAGAGCTTGACCTTCACCATCCAGCCCTCCCCGTAGGGATCGTCGTTGATCATCTCGGGCGTGTCGGCCAGCGCCGTGTTGACCTCGACGATCTCGCCCGACAGCGGCGCGATCACGTCGGAGACCGCCTTGACGGACTCGACCTCGGCGTAGAACTCGTTCGCCGACACCGACGAGCCGACCTCGGGCGGATCGAAGAAGACGACCTCGCCGAGCGCGTCCTGCGCGAACCACGTGATGCCGAAGGTCGCGACCTCGCTGTCGACCAGGGCCCAGTCGTGCTCGGGGTGATACAGCCGGTCCTCCGGGTAGCTGGCCTCAGCCATCGGTCTCCTTGTCGGCGTGCCGGAACAGGGGCTTTGAGGCGACGACCGCCTCGCGGGTCTTGCCGCGCACATCGATCTCGAAGGACTCGCCGACGTTCGCGCGCTCGGCGGGCAGGTACGCCATCCCCACGCCGATCCCGAGGCACGGCGACAGCGTGCCGCTCGTGACCTCGCCGCCGCCGATGACGGGATTGCCCTGGCGCGCGATGCCCCGCCCGGTGAGCTTGAACGGGACGAGCTTCTCGCTCGGTCCCGCCTCGCGCACCGCGCGCACGGCGTCGGCGCCGATGAAGTGAGTGTCCTCCGCGCAGACCCAGCCCAGACCGGCCTCGATCGGCCCGCGGTCGGTCGACAGGTCGTTGCCGTAGAGGTGGAAGCAGACCTCGAGGCGCAGCGTGTCGCGCGCCGCGAGGCCGCAGGGGATGGCTCCCCGGCGCACGATCTCGTCCCACAGCGCCGGCGCGTCCTCGGGGTCGACGAGCAGCTCGACGCCGTTCTCGCCGGTGTAGCCGGTGCCGCAGACGAGCGCCTGGCGGCCCTGGATGATCCGCCGGCCGGCCTGCATGCGCTCGGGCAGCGGGCCGTCGGAGACGGACTGGACGATGTCCCGCGCGCGCGGGCCCTGCACGGCGAGCATCGCGTAGCTGTCGTGCGCGTCGTGAACCGCCTCGATGTCGAAGCCGGCGACGTGATGGCGCATCCAGGCCACGTCCGAGTCGTGGTTGGAGGCGTTCGTGACGGTGAGGAAGCGGTCCGGGGCGATGCGGTACGTGAAGAGGTCATCGAGGACGCCGCCCTCCTCGTTGCACATGAGCGCGTACTGCGCCCCGCCGACGGCGAGCTTGGAGACGTCGTTCGTGAGCAGGTGCTGGAGGAACGTCTCGGCGTCCGGGCCGCAGACCTCGGCCTCGCCCATGTGCGAGACGTCGAAGATGCCGGCCGCGGTACGCACCGCGACGTGCTCGGCGCGGATGCCGCCGGGGTACTCGACGGGCATCTCCCAGCCAGCGAAGGGCATGAGTTTGGCCCCGGCCTCGCGGTGAGACTCGAACAGCGGCGTGCGCTTGAGCGTCGGAGACGTCACCGTTCGCAGGTTACTGGGCCCGCTTCCTTCGCCTCAGCGCACGCTCGAACCCCGCGATGAGCGCGAAGCGGTCGTCGAGCTTGCCGAGCAGCTCCAGGCTTCCGACGCCGGTCCGCAGCGGGGTTGAGAGCAGCGTGTCCTCGCGCACGACGCGAGCGAAGTCGATCTGCGGATCCGTGCGCTCCTCTCCGGTGGGCGCGTAGAAGCGGACCCCGATCTGCTTCATGACCTTCATGCACTCGTGGGCGACGAGGCTGTAGCCGACCGTCGTCGGGTGCACGCCGTCGAGCGCGACGATCCCGCCCGCCTCGATGCCGCCGGGTCCGGAGCGCAGGAACTCCGTCGTGGGCGTGAAGCCGAGCGCATCCGTCAGGGCCGTGGGCATCTCGTAGGGCTTCCACCACTGCGGTTGAGTCTCGGGTTGGTCGAAGTAGCGTCGCGTGGCCATCCGGTCCAGCACGCCCGAGAGGTCGACGACGTGCCAGTCGTGGCCGGCGGTGCGCGCGTTGCGCACGGTCTCGACGATCGCCTCGTTGTATTGGTCGATCGCGCTGTCGACGGCGCGCACCTGAGTCGCGGTGAGGTGCGGGTACTTCGACGGGTCGGCGAGGAACCTCTCCTCGCCGACCCACGGCCGGCCGTAGTAGCGAAAGTACCGTGACGCCGGGTCGATCTTGCCGCCGAGCCCGCGCGCCAGCGGCGCGATCGTCACGTGCGGGATCGTGAGCCACAGGACATGGCGCGCCCGAATCCGGATCGCCGCCTCGCTCACCGCGCGCAGCTCGGCTGCGAAATGCGTCGGGCGCCAGACGGTGTAAGCCTCCTTCGCGGCGAGGTTGGCGTAGTCCAGGCGGCTCCAGCTCACGTCGAGCGTCAGCACCGTCGGCAGCGCGTTGTTGGAGCCGATGAAGACGATCAGCGTCTCGATCCCGTCGCCGTCCACGACCGGGGCACCGTCGTCGCCGACCGCCCCGGCGGCGCCGAGCTGGGCGGCGGCCTCCAGCGGCGTCAGCGCGCGGCCACCGGCGTCGCGGGCGCTCTCGAGCACGCGCAGCGCCGCGAGCGGGCCGCTGTTCTGCGGCACCGAGGGCCACGCCTTGTCGGTTGCGGCGACGAGCTCGTCATGGCACGTGTCGGCGTCGCGCGAGAGCACGTCGCGCAGGTCCCAGCCGTAGATCGCGAGGTTGTGGTTGATCTCCGCGTCGCGCACGATGCGCGAGCCCGCCCCGCGCTCCCAGAAGTCCTCCTGCTCCTCGAGCAGACGGCGCACCGCGAGGATGGCGGGCGCCGCGTCGCCGAGCTCGAGCTCGGCGCCCACCTGGGGCTCGAGCTCGCGCAGGAGCCACTCGAGGTCGAGCGGGAGCCCGCCCGGACTGTCATAACGGGGGAAGCGGAAGTCCTTCTCCCAGCCGAGCTCGCGCGCGATCATGGCCGGATAGGAGAGCCGCGTGTCGTGGACGGCGAGGTTCTTGAAGCCGTGGGTCAGCGAGTCGCCGATGGCGACCAGCCGGTGACGCGGCTTGCCCGCGGTCGCGCGCGGCTGCACGGCCACACCAAGCGTCGAATCGTCAACCGGGCGCCGCGCCTCGTTCGTGATCTCGACGTCGGGTGGCAGCCCCGGGTCTGTCGGTCCCCCCTCCACGGGGCGACCGTACCGCGCCGCGGGCGAGGACCGGGAAAACGTTCCGGCTCGCTAGCGATCGCGCAAGAACGCGGGAATCTCGATCTCGTCGTCGCCGATCTCAAGCGACGAGCGCTGGCGGTCGTCGAT
Source organism: Actinomycetota bacterium (assembly GCA_030860005.1). GTDB lineage: Bacteria > Actinomycetota > Thermoleophilia > Solirubrobacterales > Solirubrobacteraceae > CADCVQ01. Next base: position 5,316 of record JALZJA010000035.1, on the reverse strand, counting down.
GCGCGGGCCGCGGTCATGCTGCTGCGCGCGGTCGCGCACGTCGTCGCGCGCGGTGCGCGGGCGCGCGCGCCCGTGATCGAAGCCGGTCGCGATGACGGTGACGCGGACCTCGTCGCCCTGCGCCTCGTCGATGACGGCGCCGAAGATGATGTTCGCGTTCGCGGCGGCCGCCTCGCGGACGATCTCGGCCGCCTCGTTGACCTCGAAGAGCCCGAGGTCCTTGCCGCCGGTCATGTTCAGCAGGATGCCCGTGGCGCCCTGGACGTTCTCCTCGATCAGCGGGCTCGAGATCGCGATCCGCGCGGCCTCGGCGGCGCGGTTCTCCCCGTTGGATGTGCCGATGCCCATGAGCGCCGAGCCGGCGTCCTGCATGATCGTCCGCACGTCGGCGAAGTCGAGGTTGATGAGGCCGGGGATCGTGATGAGGTCGGTGATCCCCTGGACGCCCTGGCGCAGGACGTTGTCGGCCTCGCGGAAGGCGTCGATCATCGTCGTGCGGCGCTCGACGACCGACAGCAGCTTCTCGTTGGGGATGACGATGAGCGTGTCGACGACCTCGCGCAGGCGCTCGATGCCCTCTTCGGCCTGGCGCGTGCGCTGGCTGCCTTCGAACTCGAACGGCTTCGTGACGACCCCCACGGTCAGCGCGCCGATCTCGTTCTTGGCGATCTCGGCGATCACGGGTGCGGCCCCTGTGCCGGTACCGCCGCCCTCGCCGGCTGTGACGAAGACCATGTCGGCGCCCTTCAGCGCCTCCTTGATGTCGTCGCGCGACTCGGCCGCCGCGCCAAAACCGACCTCCGGATTGGCCCCCGCGCCGAGACCCTTCGTCAACTCGTGGCCGATGTTCAGCTTGATGTCCGCATCGGTCATCTGCAGGGCCTGGGCATCCGTGTTCGCCGAGATGAACTCGACCCCGCGCAGGCCCGCGTCGACCATGCGGTTGACCGCGTTGGTACCGCCGCCGCCTACGCCGACGACCTTGATGACCGCGAGATAGCTGCTGGACTCCATGAGAATTGTCCGACCCTTGAGTTAGCGTTGAGAGATTTTCTCCCTCCGGCCCGGTGCTGCTGAATCCACAGTAAGCACGGGCTAGAACGGATGTCAACGCGAAGTCTACTCGCGCATGATCTCTTGCAGATCGCCTGAGTCTCGACCATAGCAGGAGAAATGCATCTCCGCTGCTATCAACCTAAAGTAGAGGTTGAGTTTTCTTCCGTTCTTGGCGCGAGACCGCCGGCGACCGGTCGCTCGGGGAGTCGCAGGTCGATGTAGCTCGCTCCGCGGGCGCGGTTCTCGGCGAGCACGCGAGCGGCCGCGGCCCATTTTGCGACGCGGCGAGCGCCGTTGCCGAAGTAGAGCTTCGGGCCCTGCTGCATGACGGCGATGAGGTTGCGGCTCGAGTTGACGACGCGCTCCACGCGCGAGCGAAGCGCCGGCGGAGCGGCAGCCAGGACCTTGACGGCGCGGCGCGCCGAGGCATCGCTCAGATGCGTTCCACCTGGGGTGGCGCGCACCGAGACGACCGCTAGGCCGGTGGTCGTGCTCCCGCGCAGCAACGTGCCATCCGAGGCGACGGCCGTGCGCCGCTGGCCAACCTGCAACGCGGCGACAGGCTCGTAGGCGTTGACGGTGATCCTCAGCGTGTGCGGGAAGTCGGCCTCCGTCTTGACGCTGTGGACGATCGCGTAGTGCTTCGCGGCGCTCAGCAGGACGTCCTCGCGGACGTGCAGCGTGCTCATGTCACGCGCCGCGGCGGTCAGCGCCTCGCGGATGTCCGCCGCCTGCGGCCCTGCGATCCCCGTGATCTCGACGTGCTCCACGCGCACGAACGACCCGTCGCGGAGCCACAGTCCGAGCGGCACGAGGGCGGCGATGAGCACGGCGGCGATGAGGACCACGCGCATGCGGCGGCGGGCGAAGCGGGCCATCGAATGAGAGTTCGCCGTGAGCGTCTCGGCCCCTGCCCCCTCTATCTCTAGCCTCCCCGTGCGATGGACGACACGACCCTGCTCAGCGAGCTGACCACGCTACGTCTCGGCGGCCCCGCCGGGCGACTCGTCGAGGCGCGCAGCGAGCAGGAGATCGTCGCCGCCGTCGCCGAGGTCGATGCCGCGAGCGAGCCGCTGCTCGTGCTGGCCGGCGGCAGCAACCTCGTCGTCGCAGACGACGGCTTCCGCGGCACCGTGCTCCGCATCGCCACGCGCGGCGTCGAGCGCTGCGAGCCGGACGACGGATGGCTGCGCCTCGACGTCGAGGCCGGCGAGGACTGGGACGCGTTCGTCGCCGGATGCGTCGCCGAGGAGCTCGCCGGCATCGAGGCCCTCTCCGGGATCCCCGGCTCGATCGGCGCGACGCCGATCCAGAACGTCGGCGCGTACGGACAGGAGGTCTGCGACGTCATCGTGGCCGTGCGCGCGCTGGACCGGGTGACCGGCGAGATCTGCGAGCTGGAGCCGGAGGACTGCGGCTTCGAGTACCGCTCCAGCGTGTTCAAGCGCCAGCCGCACCGCTGGGTCGTCCTGCGCGTCTCCTACGCGCTCGAGCGCTCGGCGCTCTCAGGCCCGGTGCACTACGCCGAGCTCGCGCGCAGGCTCGGCGTCGAGCCTGGCGATCGCGCGCCGATCCGCGACGTTCGCGGCGCGGTGCTCGAGCTGCGCCGCGGCAAGGGCATGGTTCTGGATCCTGCGGACCCGGATTCGGTGAGCGCCGGCTCGTTCTTCACCAACCCGGTGCTCAGCGCCGGGGCGTTCGCCGACCTGACGCGGCGCGCCGCCGACAGGCTCGGCGCCGACGTGCGACCCCCGGCCTGGCGCCAGCCCGGCGACAGGGTCAAGACGTCGGCCGCCTGGCTCATCGAGCGCGCCGACTTCACGCGCGGCCACGGCAACCCGGACGGCATCGCGATCTCCTCCAAGCACACGCTGGCCCTGACCAACCGCGGCGCCGGCACGACGACCGAGCTCGTCGCGTTGGCGCGTGAGATCGCCGCAGGGGTGCGGGACGCATTCGGCGTGGAGCTCGTGCCTGAGCCGGTGCTGGTCGGGGAGCGGTGGTAGGGCGGGGGTCGTAGCCGCGTGAGTGACGAACTGCATCTCTAAAAATGAGGGAGCGAGATGGCGCGGGCGGTCGACGGATCCGCCCGTGCACAAGTGACACATCGCCGTTCGGCCCAGCGCGATCGGTCACTTGTGCACGACATGCGTGCTCACGTGACACTTCGAGGCTCGCGCCAGCGCGAAAGGTCACTTATGCACGCGATTCGCATGAAGAAGTGACCAATCGTCTCGGCCCGTCCCGGCGTTGGCCACTTCTTCACGCATGTCGTGAAGAAGTGACCAACCGCCCCGGCTGAACTCGCGATATGCCACTTCTCCATGCGGGACCTGCGCGCACCACCGCGCTCCCTCATCCCTTATCGATGCTGTGTGTCCACCGCGCGACTCAGGAGAACCACCCGCACGTCAACCCGCGCGGGCCGCGACGGCGCGCTGAGCGAGAGAAAGTCCCGGACCGCGCCGGCGTGACCGCAGAACGGGCAGCTCATCGTGTCCGCGGGTGCGACGCTCGTCGCGCCCAGCGCGACCGGCGCATCGCAGATCGGGCAGGCGAGCGTTCCGCTGCCCAGCAGCGAGGAGCGCGCGCGGCGATGCTCCTCGGCCCGCGCAAGACGCCTGATCGGCTGCGGGCGAAGCGGGTCGGACCTGTCGGTGCTGCGATCGAGCGCCACGAGAGATCAGTGTAGGCCCGCGCGGCCGCGGCGACCCGCACCGCAGCCGCGCGTCGCGACACGTCTCAGGCCGCCGCGATACCTGCCTTCTTGGCCGTCCCTGGGTCCTCTTCGACCTCGACCTCGTCGTCCTCCTTCGGCTTGCCCAGCATCGTGTCGAACACTGCGCTGAGCTTCGCCGTCGCATGGCGTGTGAAGAGGCCGACGAGCCCCGCGATCGCGGCCACGCCGTAGGGGTTGATCGGCGAGCTCCCATCCTGACCGAGGAAGCCGCCTCGCAAACGCGAAGTAGACGACGAGCGCGAGGATCGCACCTTGGAAGGGACGCAGCAGGTACGACCACACGTCGCGCTGCGTCAGCTCGTCGCGCTGGGCGAAGTACAGGAAGCGCCGACTGGCTCCGATGAGCGCTCCCAGTGCGCCAATCATCACGACCATGATCATCAGCGCGACGTCCGCCGTGAACGTGGACTGCCACAACCCGAAGAACATCGTCGTCTTCGGAATCGGAGGCTTGGCGACGGCCGTCGACGTGGCGGCGATGACCGCAGGCCAGAGCGCGATCAGCTGCGTGAGGAACACGATCGCGGCGACCGTGATGCCGCCCCCGATCCCGACGCGCTGCGCGCCGGTCATCGCCTTCTTTCTGACGACCGCCTTCCGTCTGGGCACCGGCGTCGCGCCGTCCGTCGTGGCCGGCGATGCGACGCCCGCGCCACCATCGTCGTGGCCGTCCTCCGATCCGCCACGCGCCGCGAGATGCTCGGTTGGCGGGCGCGGCGGCGTGGCCATCGTCGAGCCGCTGCCGTTGGCTTCTACATCTGATTCATGATTTCCTTCCCATCGACCGCCCGATCGTGAAGAGCGTCGGCGCAAGTCCACGCGGGGCGCGACCGCCGGTGATGACGTCTTTGACGTTGTCGGCTGATCTCTGACTGACGACGGCTGGTCAGAGTCCCGGACTCGGTACGAGCGGCCGACCCTTCCTCGGCATCCGTGGGGTGTTGAGCCGACCCTAGAACCGCGGCGAGCGCTTGACCATCGTCCTTTCGGCCAGGGCCGTCACTCCGGCACGCGCTCGCCCACCAGCCTGCGTCCGAGCTCGTCGATGTTCCCCGCACCGAGGACGAGGCACAGGTCGCCCTCGCGGAGGCTCGCGCGCAGCAGCTCCGCCGCGGCGGCGAAGTCCGGCGCCCATGCCACCGGTCGGCCGCGAGCGGCGTCCGCCGCCGCCTCCGCCACGAGCAGCCCCGACACGCCCGGAAAGTCCAGCGCTCGCTCTCGCGCGGGGTAGATGTCGAGTACGCAGGCTGCGTCGGCGAGCGCGAGCGCGGCGCCGAAGTCGCGCGCGAGCACCTGCGTGCGGGAGAACAGGTGCGGCTGAAACGCGGCGAGCACGCGCCGAAAGCCCAGCGTGCGGGCCGCATGGATCGCCGCGCGCACCTCGGTGGGGTGGTGGGCGTAGTCGTCGACGACGACGGCGCCGTTCGCGGTCTCCCCCACGCGCTCGAAGCGCCGGCCGGCGCCGCGAAAGTCGGCGAGCGTCGCGGCGATTTTATATTTATTAGCGCCCGCCATCAAGG
>JALZJA010000007.1 GCA_030860005.1 Actinomycetota bacterium | reverse complement strand
CGCCGCGACGTCGAGGGCTACAGCGCGATGAACGAGGACGCCTTCGCGCGTCGCTTCTACGCCGACCGCTCGGAGCTCGACTCGCTTGGCATCGCGCTGACGGTCGAGCGACCCGTCGACGGCGTCGCCGAGCAGGAGAACTACTCGCTGCGGCCCGAGAACTTCCACCTCCCGGCCATCGAGTTCTCAGACGCCGAGCTGGCGGCACTGCAGACGGCACTGTCGCTGCTGGATGGCAAGTTCGCTTACGCCGAGCCCCTGCGCCTCGCGCTGCAGCAGATCTCCTGGGGCCGCACCAACCCGCTGGACGCGCCCGCCCACCGCTCGGTCGCGCTCGGCATCACCGCGTCGGCCGGCGGCCACGATCTCTCCCAGCGTCTGGCGAAGATCGAGACGGCGATCTTCCGCAACAAGACGATCACCTTCGACTACTACACGATGGCCCGCGACGAGGAGGGCACGCGCAAGGTCGACCCGTATCACCTGCTCTTCCAGGGCGGGCAGTTCTACGTCCTCGGACACTCACACGAGCGCGACGCGTTGCGCGTCTTCCGCCTCTCGCGCATGCGCGGCAAGGTCGCGTACGCGACGAAGGCCGAGCACGACTTCAAGGGCCGTCCGAAGGGCTTTGACCCGCGCGCCTACGCCAACCGTGCCGACTGGCAGTTCGGCGACGTGGCGAACGACGTGGCCGAGATCTGGATCTCGGAGCGGATCGCGTGGCAGATCGAGCGCCACTTCGGGCGCTTCGGCCAGGTGCATCCGGCGGGCCCGAGCGGCGACATCATCTTCTCGACGCCCTATGCCGACCCGCGCCAGCTCGCCGCGTGGACGCTGCGCCTCGGCGAGCACGCACGCGTGATCGGCCCGCTCGAGCTCGAGCTCGAGGTCGCCGAGCGCGTGGAGCTCCTCTATCACCGTCACATTGGAACGTTCGCCATCGCGCCCGCCGGCGCGCCCAGGGAGGCAGTCGACGCCGCGGTGCCGTCCAGCGCGAACGCGCGACGCCCCGAGGCGGCGATCCGGCCCGAGCGCTTCGCGCGCCTCGTGACGCTGGCATCGATCCTCATCCAGGCCGGGCGCGCCGGCGTGCGGCTGGCGGTCGACGAGATCTGCGAGCGGATGCAGATCTCCGACGCCGAGCTGCGCGAGGACATCAACGTGCTCAACGTCGTGAACTTCGGCGGCGGCTCCTATGTCCTCTATGCCGAGGTCACCGAGGACGGCGAGATCGAGGTGGATCCCGAGCCGTACTCCGACAACTTCGCGCGTCCAGCGCGGCTGCTGCCGGTCGAGGCCAAGGCGCTCGTCGCCGCAATCGATCTCATCGGTGAGCATCTGCCCGAGGGCTCGCTGGCCTCCGCGCGCGACAAGATCGTCGCCGCGCTGGGCGCTGACCCGATGGAACAGGGGCTGCAGGTGGCGAGCGTCGGTGGCGACGACTCGGTGATCGCGCGCGTCGCGTCCGAAGCGATCGCGACGCGCCGCCTGCTGCGCCTGGACTACTACAAGCCCAACGAGGACGAGTTCTCCCAGCGCGTCGTCGAGCCCTACGCGCTCGTCAACGGACTCGAGGGCTGGTACGTCGCGTGCTTCGATCCCGACAAGGGCGATGTGCGCCACTTTCGCCTGGACCGGATCCGCCAGGCGCAGGTCATAGACACGCCCTTCGAGCCGCGCCCCGAGGTCGACCCGGCGGCAGAGGTCGACGGCTGGCTGCGCACCGGCGAGGTGCAGGCGTCGCGGACCGCGCGTGTCTGGGTCTCGCCCCAGCGCGCGCGCTGGGCGCGCGAGGAGCGCCGCGTCGCCGAGGAGCTCGCCGACGGCTCGGTCATCGTCGAGCTGAGCTTCAAGGGCACCGACTTCCTCGTCCGCGACGTGCTCTCCGAGGCCGGCGACGCCGCCGTGCTCGAGCCCGCGCAGGCGCGCGAGGCGGTCCTCGCGGCCGTCGAGCGGCTGCGCTCTCCGGCCCTGACGGGCGATGAGCGGGCCTAGAAGGGGGCGCGACGTCCGTCGGGGTAGGAAGCAGTCCAGCGTTCGTCTATTGAAGGCTCGCGTCGACGCGATAGCGTCCGGACCGCACCACCCGAGCGTGTGCGCCACGGGGAGGGCGCGGGCGCCATCCAAACGAAGGGGGAGAGATATGTACCGTAGTGCTCTGGCGGCTCTCGTAGCCG
>JALZJA010000636.1 GCA_030860005.1 Actinomycetota bacterium | reverse complement strand
GGCCGACCCAGCGGAGCGCCAACCGAGCGCGGAGCTGCGCCGGCCCGCGCCCTCACGCCCGGTCAGCACGCTCCCGCGAGAGCGGGCCAGCCGGCAGCGCGTGGGAGCGCACCGCCTGCCATCCGAGCTCGTCGTGGGGATCGTGCTGCTGCTCATCGCTCTGACGGCAGCCGCCCTGCTCGTGCTCGGCGTGCTGCGAGTGGCCCTCGCGGGGTGAGGCTCTCGTCGCGCGTTGACGCGCCCGCGATAAGGGAGGCCAGGATGCTGCGCCGCGTCGATCGGCATGAACAAGTGACTGTTCACGGGGTTGGGCGGGGATGGTTGGTCCAAGTGGACTGGCGCGACCGGTCAGTGTTCATGCGGCTTGCCTCGTGCTGGCGCCGACACGCTCGCCACGTGCGGACGCCCACGTGCGGCCGGTCGTGTGGCGATCTGGTGTGCCGCGGCGCGACCGGTTCGCCACACCGCGAACCGCCCAGTCAGCCCAACCAGCTAACCGGTGGCCAAGACGGCCCAGCGCTCAAGCGCGTTCCTTCATCGATGCTGTTCGTCGGCGGCGTGCCGCGTACCCCGAACCGCGGGCGCTACCCCGGCGCCTGCGTCGCCCCGCCGGTGGGCGGAACCAGCTGGCGTGGGGTCTGGCTCCCGGCCGCGGGGCCGGTACCGGTACCGGCCGCGGGGCCGGCAGCGGTCCCAGGCGCAGGCGCATTCGGGGTCGCCGGTGCGGCCGGGGCGTACTTCGGCGCCAGCGGGGTGCCGGTCGCGGTCGGCGACGTGGCGGAGGGAACGCTGAACAGGGCCAGGCGGGCGGCAAGCAGCCGCGCCGAGGCGCCCATCGGATCGAGTTCGAGCAGGCGCTTCGCCGCTGCCTGGGCTCCCGGGCGGTCGGCGGTGAGCAGCGCCAGCCGCAGCAGTCGCTCCCAAGCCGCGGTGCTGTAGGGCTGGCGATCGACGGCCTGCAACAGATAGCGCCGCGCGTCGACGAGCCGGTCGCGATTCTGGGCAAGCGCCGCCGACACGAGCAGGGGGCGCACGGACGTCGGGTCAAGCCGCGCGGCGAGCTCGGCCTCCGCGGTCGCGTCCCTGAGCTCCTTTGCGCCCGCGTCGTCGCTCACGACGAGGGCGGAGTCGGCCTTCGAGTCCGCCAACGCCGGAAGACCCGCTGAGACGATCGCCAGGCCGAGCACGACGCATGCTGCCGCGAGCGCCGCGCCGCGCGGGCCGAGCGGCCGCTCGAGCGGCTCCGTCGGCAGGCGCGACCACGCGACCTCGCGCGGGATCGCGATCAGCACACCAACGAACAGCAGCGCTGGAACGGTGACCCCCGGGATGTCCCAGTGCCAGTCGACGAAGCTGTGCACGAGCCACGCGACGGCGCCGGCATAGAGCGCCACGGCGATATCGCGCTGGCGCCCGGGCACCATCGCCCGCACGCGATCCAGCGCGGTGAACAGCAACACGCCGAGGCCGCCGAGCACGAGCAGCGCGCCGATCAAGCCGGTCTCGGCGAGGAACTGGAGCGAGATGTTGTGGGGCTGGACGACGCCGAGCTCCTGCTGTCGAAACAGCTTGTGCGTCACCGGGAACGAGCCCGCGCCCCAGCCGTGAAGCGGGCGCTCGGACCACGCTCCCGCAGCCTCCTCCCACCACACCCAGCGGTTGCCCGAGTTCGCGGTGGAGATGCGCGCCGGGTCGGACACGTCGTCCTTCGAGGTTTTCGTGAACGACTCCCAGGCCCGATCGGCGACGCCGCGCGGCCCGCCCTCGGCGGTCACGGCCTGCCCGATGTAGACGCAGGCCAGCAGCCCGGCCGTCACGGCGAGCGCGCGCCACACGTTGCGGGTGCGAGCCTCGGTCCACGTCGTCAGCTCCTCCAGGCGCAACAGCCCCCACGCCGCGATGAGCAGCCCCAGCAGGCAGCCCGCCATCACGAGCCCGAGCACCACGCCGTCGGGGATGCGCTCGTCCAGGGGAACGCGTACGCCCTTCAGCGCCGGACGGTTGAAGGCCAGGCCGATGACGGGGATCGTGAACAGCAGGGCGATGCTCATGACGGCCAGCACCCGCAGGCGCAGCCCGCCCAGCGCCGTCATGACCGCAATGGCGACGACGAGGGCGAGGATCCCTCCGCGCGAGTACGTCATGGCGAGGCACACGAGCAGAACGAACAGCGCGCTCAGGCCTCCCAGACGGGTCGCCACGCGTCGCGTCCCGTCGGCCGCCAGCCGCAGCGCGATCGGGATCGCGAGCACGCATACGAGCGCGAGCGCGTTCCAGTACTCCAGCGGCGCGCGCAGGCGCGACACCGTCTCGGTGTGGTTGAAGTCGATACCGAGAAAGCTGACTCCGGGAATCACCTTTCCCGCCAGGGCGTACAGCGCGCACGCGACGGCCACGACGAGCCAGCCCAGCGCGACGCGCTCGATCGCGCGCAGCGCACTCGAGCCCGCGGCGATCGCCAGCACGACGACGAGCGTGTAGGTCGTGGCGCGGTTGATGTGCGCCCATGTCCGGTCGGGCGCGACCGACCACAGCATCGTCACGCCGCACCACACGGCGAACAGCGCGAGCAGCGCGACGCCGAGCCACGCCAGCGCGGGCGCGCGCAGCCGCAGCGTGCCCGACAGCAGCCAGCCGACCGACGCCACGACCGCGACGAGTGCGAGCCCGATCTGCAGGCGCGGCTCCTCGGGCAGCCCGACCGCGCCGTGCGCGAACACGGCGTATGCACAGGCGGCCACCAGCGCGAGGACGAGCGCAGTAGGAGATCGCGGCGTGCGCGGGGCGGCCGGAAGCACGCCCACGCGCGTGGTGACCCGCGGGCTGGGCGGGGTCGTGACGGCCATGGGTAGCGGCGGTCGATGCTAGCGTGACGGGCGCGCCATGCGCCGCACGCCGACCCCCCTGCTCATCGCCGCGCTGCTGAGCCTCGTGCTCGCCGCGCCAGCCTCGGCGGACCTCGGCGACAAGCTCGTCAAGGACTTCAGCGACGACGGCGCACTCGATGCCTGCATCTACAGCGAGAGCGAGCTCAAGTTGATCAAGAGCCTGATCGCAAACGATGCCGACGCGTACGCGCCGGACCTGCGATCGGCGGTCGACGCCATGTTCGAGGAGCGCGCGCGGGGCGCGTGCGCCAAGAACAAGCAGCCGGGCAGCGGCGGCTCGACCTCCTCCTCCTCCTCCTCCTCCGGCGGCG
>JALZJA010000625.1 GCA_030860005.1 Actinomycetota bacterium | reverse complement strand
CTGCTGGGCGGACGCTGCTCGCCGACCGCGCCGCGCACGCTGGCGCTGCATGCGATCTGGCGCGGGGGACCGCCACCCGACGGCGCGCAGACGCGCATCGACGTGGTGGAGGACGGCTGGCTGTGGGGCGCGCGACTCCCTGACGGCTCGTTTCGCGCGATGGCGTTCGTCGATCCACAGACCCTGCAGGCCGCAGGGCGCGACAAGCTGGCGCTGTATCACCGCCTGCTGGCGCAGTCGCGACTGTTCGCCGATCTCAGCACCAGCGCCGCGGTCGTCGGGCCGCTGCGTGCCTGCGACGCGACGAGCTACGCGGCGCCCACATGTATCGACGAATGCAGTGTCAAGGTCGGAGAGGCCGCCTTCGCGATCGATCCGCTCTCGTCCTCCGGCGTCCAGACCGCCATCCAGACCGGCCTGGCCGCGGCCGTGGCCGTCCATTCGATCCTGGCCCCGGACGGCGATCAAGCGGCAGCGATCGAGTACTACACCGCGCACCAGCTGCACTCCGTCGACCGCCATGCCGCGACGGCGGCGAGCCTCTACGCCGAGCACCGGGCCCACGCGCACGAGTCGTTCTGGCAACGGCGCAGCGCAGCGCCGCCGCCGGTGCCAGAACCCGGCCCCGTGACGACGCCGCTGGCGGACCTGCTCGCGCGCCGGGTCCGCCTTCACGCTGACGCTGCGCTGCGAGACACGCCGTGCGTCGTCGCAGATCACGTCGAGGTCCGCCGCGCGCTGACGCATCCGGTCCTCGATCGTCCGGTCGCGTTCCTCGCAGGCGAGGAGCTCGCGCCGCTGCTGGAGCTGCTGGGAGCCTCCCCCTCGCTGGCTCACGTCATCGGCGGGTGGGACCGGGTGCTTCGGAGGGGCCAAGCGATCGCGATCGCGAACTGGCTGCATGCGCGCGGACTACTCGTGGAGGCGGACGCGCGCTTCAGCCCCCGTGTGCTGTAGCCAGCTTGCGAAGATCGACCACGGCGCCGTTGTCGAGGCTGCGATCGAGCAGCGCCCATATCTCGCGTGCCACCTGGTCGGGATCGCTGAGCTCGCCGCGCTCGTGCAGGTCGACGAACTTCTGGCGCTGGGGGAAGTCCTCCTCGGAGGCCTGGCGGATCCGTTCTTGCATCCCCGTGTCGACGGTGCCCGGAGCGACGGCGACGACGCGCACCCCGCCGCGACGTTCCTGCTCGGCGCCGACGTCTCGCACCCACTGGTCGACCGCCGCCTTCGCCGCCCCATATGACGACCAGCCCGGGTACACGCTGCTGGCCGCGCCGGACGTGAGCATCACGAGGTGACGCCGGGCATCGACGTTGCCAGCGGCCGCCAGGAAGGCATGCCCCAGCACCTGTGGAGCGGCGCTGTTGAGGATGACGTTGCGCGCGTAGGCCTCGCGATCGACCTCTGCGGCGAACCCGATCGGCTCGATGACGCCCGCGGCGTGGATGAAGACCACCCGATCGCCCGACCAGCCCGACAGCTCGCGCTCAAACGACTCGGCGACGGCGCCCCACGAGCCCGGATCGGCGAGATCGGCCTGGACATGGTCGGCGTCCGGCGACCCGCTCCGGCTGATATCGATGAGCCGTGCGTCCTCCCAAGGCAGCGCGGTGCCAAGCGCCCTGCCGATGCCGCTGGAGGCGCCGGAGATCCAGACGAGGGTCTGTGACATCACGCCGGGTCTACCCGCCGGCGGGCAACGTCTCTCGCGTCGGTCTGCGTTTCGGCCGCGCCCGGGAGTGGAAACCAACACTCGACGCACGCCCGGTAGGCGCCGGCGCATGGAGCTGGTTGCGATCACGAGGAGGAGGGCTAGCAGTAGCGATGCGCGAATCCGCTTATCGGCGGGCACTAGAGACCGCGGTGCACGGCGCCGGTCTGCCGTACGGCTACGCGGTCACGGTGTGGTCGACCGGCTCATCGGTCTCCTACGAACGCGGCCTGCCGTCGATCGTCAACATCTTGCTCTTCGCCGCCGGCGCGGCCGCCGCTTACGGCGCGGTGAGGCATTTCACGTGGGGCACGGAGAAGGAAGCAGAACGGCCGCTTACGCGCAGTCCGTACCCCATTCGCGCGGGCATTCTCCACGTCACCGCGATTGGGCTTGCGATCGCATCAGCCGTCGCCATCGCGCAGATCCCGAGCGACCTGGCATGGGGCCTGGCTTCCTTCGCCGCCACGCTCGTCTACCTTGGCGTCTCGAGCGTGGAGGTCGCCCTGGTCGAGCGTGAACAGCGCGCCCAGGCCGGTGGTCCCTAGACCCTAGGCAGCACCAGCGTCGGCGTGCGGTCGTCGCTGGTCGTCATAGCACCGGTTCCATCGCAGTCTGGCGGACACGCACGAGCGGTTGCGTGACAGCCGTGTCGCCGGTCTGCGCCCGGCGGGCTGTCTCGACGAGACCGGCGATCGCGTCGGCGAGCTGTTCGCGCAGCCCGGGGTCCTTCAGCGCGCCGTCGGGGCCGAAGGCGTCGTGGGCCTGGCCGACGGGCACCTCGTCTTCCAGCACGTGCGCGCCCATCGCCGCCAGGGTCTTTCTGACCTCGGCCTGTGCCCACACGGCGCCGAAGATGCCGGTGCTCGCGCCGACGACGCTGACGGGCTTGTCGCGCAGCACGTTGCTGGCATGCGGGCGCGATGCCCAGTCCAGCGCGTTCTTGAGCTGGCCGGGAACGGAGTGGTTGTACTCGGGCGTCGCGATCACGACCGCGTCGGCCTGCGCCATCGCGGTCCGCAACGCCACGACGCCGCGCGGCGCGACCTCGCCATCGTCGTCCTCGCAGTAGGGCGGCACGGCCGCCAGCTCGTCGAACAGCTCGAACTGTGTGCCGGGCGGCAGCTCGGAGGCTGCCGCCCGCACGAGCGCGGTGTTGTACGAGGCGCGGCGCAGAGATCCGGAGATCGCCAGGACGCGCATCGCTAGCCGGCGTCCTTGACCAGCTCGAGGTGGGCGTCCAGCGTGACGTCCCAGCCCAGCGCGTCGCCGCCCTTGGGCAGCGCTGCCTGCCAGGTGATGTCGAAGTCGCGGCGGTCGACGACGGCCTGCAAGTCGAGCGCAGTGCGAACGCCGCCGTAGGGGTCCTCGATCGGCTCGCGCCAGGTGCCCGTGGCCGTGAGCGGCTGGGCGATCCCCTTGATGACAAGCTCGCCGTCGAGCTCGACGGTGCCGTCGTCGTTGAGCTCCAGCCGCGAGGAAGCGAACACGATCTCGGGGTGGTTGGCGGCGTCGAAGAAGTCCGCGCCGTTGACGACGTGCTCGCGGAACTCCGGCGGGTTGTGGATCGAGATCGACTCAACCTGAGCGCGCCCCTCGATGCCGACGCCGTCCGCATCGGCCGTCAGGCGTGCGTCGACGTCGGAGAACGTCGTTCGAAACGAGCCGACGCCCATGTGGCGCGCGCCGGCCTGAAAGCTCGAGTGGATGGGGTCCGTGCGGTACGTACCTTCGGCGATGCGGGTTGCCGTCGTCATTGAGGACCTCCTGAGAGAAAACAAGAACACGTTCCGGTTTACGTGCCTTCAACCTAGCACAAGCGGAACGTGTTCCACAACTGATAGCGTAGGCAATATGAACTCTGAGGTTTGCGCCATCGAGATCCCGTGGTTGGATGGCGCGATGACCGAGCCGTCGGAGATCGAGCAGCCCCGCATCGACGTCCCGCTGCACATCGTGGGGGCCGTCTCCGAGCGCCGCGACGCGCTCGTCAACCGTCAGCGGGTGCTCGCCGCCGCCCATCGGCTGCTGTCCGCGGCGGGGGTCGAGGCCGTCGACATCCGCAACGTCGCGCGCGCGGCGGGGGTCGGCGTGGGCACGGTGTATCGGCGCTTCGGCGACAAGGGGGGGCTCGTGGCGGCCCTGCTCGACGACCGCGAGCGCGTCTTTCAGGACCTCCTGCTCAGCGGTCCCGTACCGCTCGGCCCCGGAGCGCCGCCGCGAGAGCGCCTGATCGCCTTCCTGCACGCGCTCGCCGAGATGACAAACGAGAACCTGCCGCTGCTGCGCGCGCTGCAGGGCTCCAAGCCTGGCACACGCTTTCATGTCGGCGCCTACCGCGCGTGGCGGCTGCACGCAACCGTCCTGCTGCAGCAGGCCGCGCCGGCCATCGACGCCGCATGGTTCGCCGAGCTCCTCCTCGCGCCGCTCGCCGCCGACCTGTACTACCACCAGCGCTACGAGCTCGGTGTCCCCCCCGAGCAGCTGCGACACAACCTCGACGTGGCCGTCGACGCCGTGCTCATCGCGGGCGGGCGGCCGAGCGAGGGTCCAGCCGAGCCGGGGCGCTGATGCGGGCGGCCACCGCGTCGGTTGCCAGCGTCCACTGCTCCTGTCCCGCCGCCCGTCGCAGGCCCGCCGCCTCGTCGGGATCGAGGCTGATGCCGAACAGGTCGCTGAGCACCTCCGGCAGTTCGTCGACGGTGAGATCCAAGGTCTCCATGGCGCCCGCTGGCCGGGTCGTGGTGAGCTGTTGGCCTCGAAGCGCGTGCTGGACATGGGGCTGCGTGCGCAGCACCACGGCCCGGCCGACGAACGGCGAGCTCGGATGGGTCGCCGTGTAGTGGTTGTACACGGCGTAGTCGATCGGACGCTGCGGCTCGAGGTTGAAGACATACAGGTCAGACCACCCCTCGGGCCGGCTCGCCCGCAGCCGCCACGCGTCGGGACCCGCAGGGCCCAGGCGGTACGTCCAGCCGCCCTGACGCGCAGTGGTGGACTCGAGGGGCAGCGGCTCGAGCAGGCTGGCACCGAAGCCGACGTCGGCCAGCCAGGGCCGGCCGTCGGCTACGACGCGCAGCAGCATGTGCGTGCGCGGGCCGGGGTGGGCCGGCTGGACCCGGGCGGCCAGACGTGTCACGGCGAAGCCGAGCCGCTCGAGCACCGCAGCGAAGAGCAGGTTGTGCTCGTAGCAGTAGCCGCCCCGCCGGCGCCGTACGAGCTTGTCCTGCACGCTGTCGAGGGCGAGCTCGATCGTCCGGCCGAGCACGATGTCGAGGTTCTCGAAGGGAATCGCGGCGGCGTGCGCGCGATGCAGGCCGCGCAGCGTGTCGGCGTTCGCCCGCAGGGCCCCGGCGTAGGCGATCCGCTTCAGATAGGCGTCCAGGTCCAGCCGGCCGGTCTCCCATTCGTCGGTGGACTTCTCACAGGTGATCGTCGTCATGGGCGCCAACCTATGACCTCAAGGGCAGTTGAAGTCAAGGGCGTATCGTCGGAGGCGCTCGGTCGTCCGCCGAGCGGCCGCCTCGGCCCGTCGACGGCTCTCCTCCGGCGGTGAGGCGATCGGCATCGTTGGCATCCAGAACGCGTCGCAGCAGCGAGACCAGGGTCTCCTGCTCCTCGGGGCCCAGCGTCTGGAGGAAGCCCTGCTGCGAC